>MVRP01000073.1 GCA_002067405.1 Syntrophorhabdaceae bacterium PtaU1.Bin034
GAACACGTACTACGACTGGTTCCTGTACCGGGACTACATCATCTTCGCGGCCCAGTTCATCGCCGGCAAGTTCGCAGCGACTTTCAAGGAGTTCCCGCCCCGGCAAAAGGCGGCGAGCTTCACCATCGACGACGCGCTGACAAAGATGAACCAAACGGGAGGTGATTAAGCACAAGGGAACACCGATTAACGCGGTACAGAGGAATAGAACCGAAGGCCCCGGCCCACTTTAGGGCCGGGGTAGTAGAAGACCATATCGGCGGACACCGTCAGAATACCCCCTCGCTCATCATTCCTTCGTGCCTCTCCATACTGCCGACCGGCCGATGAACGGGCTCGCAGCTCATGTTTCGTGACACGTTCCTGTTCTCAAAGGAATGAGCGAGGGAGGGGGTTGGGGGGAATAGCGGCATGAGCGGTAAATTGCTTGAATCGGTTCCTATCTGGTTGGCTTTTGTGTTAACCGTGGCGCTCGTCTTGCTTTCCATCCATGGTGGCGTTTCCTATGGGCGTTTCCGGAAAAAGCGTTGGGGCAAGGATACTGAAGGCGCCGTCAGTACCGGCGTTGGCGCTTCTTTGGGCCTGCTCGCTTTCATCCTGGCATTCACCTTCGGCTTAACGGCGTCCCGTTTCGATGCCAGAAAGGCCTTGCTGCTCGACGAGGTCAACGCCATTGAAACGGCCTACTTGCGAGCGGGTCTGGTCCCGGAACCCCATCGGTCAGCAGTCCGGGAACTTCTGAGGCAGTATGTCGATATTCGTGTCGAACTGACGAGAAACCCTGAACGTATCGAAGAAGCTATCAGGCGGTCGGAGGCCTTGCAGGGGCAAATATGGTCACATGCTATGGAACTCCCGGAACTCGAATTCAAGAACGCTCCCCTTGCTGCGCTTTTCGTAAACTCCCTTAACGAGATGTTTGACTTTCAGACCAAGCGTGTGACTATAGGTCTCTTTTATCGCATACCAGCGGTCATGTGGCTAGTTCTCTTCAGTCTCACGGTCTTTTCCATGTTCGGGATAGGGTATCTTTTCGGCATGTCGGACAAAGTGAACTGGCTCCTTGTCGTGGTGTTTTCCCTTGCCTTTTCCCTCGTCATCTTGCTGATTGCCGATCTTGATCGCAGTGGAGGAGGCAAACCCGGAATCATTAAGATCAGCACGCGGCCGATAACCGACCTGCAGCAGAGAATAAAGTGAGGTACAAAAACGCGTGGGTCTGTACGATGCTTCCATCAAAGAGCACTGATCCCATCAAAAAGGGAGGCAAGGACCAAGTGGCTACGAAATCTGGAAAACTCCTTGACTTCTTTAAGCAGCAGGTTTAAAAGAATACAAGTATCAATCAGACAAATATGCAATTGGGTCCAGGGGCATTTCCCTGGAGGTCAAGATGGATGGCCGGGCCGCCACCTGAATGTCAAGTTTCGGGTGGCGGCTTTTTTTATGGTTTCAAGGTGTCAACGAGAATAAACGACCTTAGAGTAAACGAATAGGTAATTGGGTTCAGGAGACCGTATTCCTGAAGGTAAACACAGATGGTCGGGCCGCCATTGAGAGGTTTGAACCCATGCTTCTCTATCTGCAGTTCATGGTGCTCGCCGGGGCCATTCTCTTCGCCGGCGTGCGGATCGCCCGATACGGGGACGTCATTGCGGAGAAGACCGGGCTCGGCCGCACCTGGGTCGGTTCGGTGCTTATCGGTACCACCACCTCTCTTCCTGAGCTGACCACGGGAATAAGCTCCGTCACCTACGCAGGGGCGCCGGATATCGTGATGGGCAATGTAGCGGGCGCCTGCCTTTTCAATCTCCTGCTCCTCGCCGTGCTCGATCTTTTCCAGCGACCAAAGCCGCTTTCATCAGTGGTGTATCAGGGACACGTACTGAGCGCTACTGTGGGCATTCTCCTCGCCTGTTCCGTCATTGTGGCCTTGCTGATCGGTCAAAGATCGGGTTCACTGCTATGGGTAAGCCCGTACAGCCTGCTCGTCGCAGCCGTCTACGTCGTGGCCATGAAGCTCGGCTACGCTCACGAGAAGCGACGGACGGAACAGATGTTCGACGTGCTTAAGGCAGAGGAGCAGTACGGAGCGATATCCTCCCGGCAAGCCTGGCTGTACTTTTCGTTTTATGCGGCGATCACCGTCGCGGCTTCAATCTTTTTGCCCTCGACCGCGGTAGGGGTGGCCCGGCAGACGGGTCTCGGGCAGACAATTGTCGGCACTCTGTTTGTTGCCCTTTCGACAACATTGCCGGAATTGGTCGTCTCGATCTCGGCGACCCGGTCGGGGGCCATAGATCTCGCCGTCGGCAATATCTTCGGCAGCAACGTCTTCAACTTCCTGATTCTCGCCGTGAGTGACCTCTTTTTCGTTCAGGGGCCGCTTTTCGCATTCGTGTCGCCCCGGCATATCTTCTCCCTGGTTTCGATCATCGCCATGACTGCCGTCTCCGTGATAGGGCTCACCTACCGGGCCGAAAAGAAACTCTTCCTGCTTTCATTTGACTCCGTCGTGATCTTCCTGATCTATGCGGCAAACGTGGTTGCGCTCTTCTTGTTTTGATGCCGGGTGGATTGAGAATGCCGATCGCAAAGAGTCAGGCACTTTATGAGTATAGTGTATGGATTACGAAATATGTTCTTTGTTCCGCGTCGTTTTCGAATGATTCCATGAGCTGTGATGCGCGCAGGAGTGGAAGCGCGAAGGCTTGGCACTGACCGGCTGTCTGCCGCACAAACTGGTGGCCTCTTAAGTTCACCTCAGACTCAGGAGGCACTTTATTATGGTCAAAAAGCGCTAAGCATGAGATTCCAGAGGGCCTTCTCGATAATGAAAAGAGGTCTATCGAGCGGCATGACGTGTTCGGTCGTATTCTTCAACGGTCGAGTGCTGCATATAGGTAACTATGGCACAGGCAACAGACTAAAAAGCGGGAACAGGTGTTGCCAGCCAGCGTGGAGGCAAGCCGGCTGGCCGGCAAGGCAGTGCAAGCGGTAAAGCCCCCTCAAACTTAGAACGCCCTTGTCGTCTGCGCGACATCATCAAGCGGTCGTGGTCGCCTTGAGGTCTCACCCCAATAGCACACCATCCTATGCGCGGTGTAAGGCCCATCGTCAGAACCAGATGCCTCAATAGGGCAACGAAGATAAGGAACGGCTGCTCTGTGGTGTCATGCCAGGCCCCGCGCCGAAGACATCCGTCATACCGCTCGCTCGTAGCGTCCGACCACAGGTCTCACTGAGACGATTGTCTTCAGATAATCCGTCTTTTGCTTTTCAAGCTGCGACGGTTGCGCGGGGAAGAACCGTTCCTGGATAGGAATGGCATACAACGACCGTTGGCCTATAGCGGGAGTGTTGGATTCAAAGAGGAACCTCTGGCCGAAGTGTTCGTCTTTGACATCGTAAGCGAGATAGCCCCGTTCCTTCAGCATGCCGGCACACTCGATCAGGACCGCTTTGTTATCCGTCTGGAAGGACTGGCGGACGAGACGGTAGTCGAGAATCTTCTTTTCTGATGCAAGACGTTTGAGGACATTACGGACATATTCCGGTATGCAGTAGACAATACCGTTAAAGGACATGGCGTTCCACACAGTCTTTCGGTTCCTGATGGTAAGCTCATTGATGGCGGGCAGGATAGTTTCGGCCAATTGGGTGAGGTCCAGCCATTCTCTCATGGGTTTTATGGTGACGGCAGGGTCGGCGGAGGTGATCTCGTACTCCCGTGAACGTACGTCGGCGTCCAGTACTATTCTCGTAATCGTGTCGTTGTCTATGCCGGTATGGTGTAACCTGACGGCCTTAACAACGCTCTTCTTGAACACGTCATTGCCTTGGGATGTCAGCATATCCTCCAGCTTGACAGCCCCTACGGATTCATGGCGCCGGCTCTTCACGTTGGACGATCGCCATATGGAGGGGATCTTCCCGATATCGTGCGCAAGGGCGGCGATGATAACGGAGGGGAGCAATAGGTCGTGTCGCTGCCTGAATGTGTCCCGGGCGATATCCAGCGCTGCCTTCAGGACATTGTACGTGTGGTCGTAGAGGGAAATACTCTGAAGGATTTCGAGAAAGTGCTTATACTCCCGAAGATTCATGTATTCCTGATCGGAGGTTTTGCCCGACCAGGTGACCACCGAGGGAACGTCACCTTCCTCATAGAGGAGTCTAAGAAGCTCAGCGAGGACCTCCAGCGAGGAAAGCTCAGCGAGGAGGGGCCAGTAGGGATCGATCAAGGCCTCGTAGTCTTCGATCCTTTTTGTTGGAATCAGCGAGGGAGACTCAGCGAGGAGACCCGGCAGGGTCAGTTGAATGGCAGGTCTGGCACAGGCACCCATGTCAGGCACAGCGAGGGAAACATTCATCGAGTAAGTACCTTCAGCGAGTAGCCTTGTTGCTGCCGAAGCCTTGTTTGCTGCATAGGTTTCATCCGGTTCGGTCCTCCTCCGGAGGCGTATCCTCTCCTTTACGGTCCGCGCGAGTTTCTTCACGAAAAGGAGCATCCTGTGGGGTATTCCGAATTTCTTCATGGCCAGGCGGGCTACTTCGCCCGGCTTGAGGGTCATGTCATTCTCGAATGCCTGCTCCATCCAGCCCTCCATCCTGGACGTATCCCTGCCGGCAAAGCCGTTCGTTACGCAGACCGCCGACGCCTTTATGCATATGTCCTTGAGGAACTTCGGATTCCCCCTTTCAGCGGCCATCCACGAGACGAAAAGCGTCCGCTTCACCTTTATATCCTTTTCTGACCGCATCCATTCGGTAAACAACCCAAGTTTTAGACCCTTGTCCGCCCCTGTTATCCAGCGAACGAAGAGCAACGTGCTTTCTTTTTTGGAGAGGCCTGCGAGATCACCAAGAAGCCTTTCCATCATTCCCGTTATCCTTGTCATCGACACCTCGCTTCTTTTTGCTTGAGGATGATATGAATAGATACATTCATATTGTAGCGCGTTACTTTTGCGTAACTCCGCTTCCGGCAACAGAAAACCCGTGCTTCGCGCCGGGTCGGTTTTCATTATTCGGCAATTGCCTAATCAAGGTATTCCAGACGAGCCCACGCTACCTCTTGGGTCTGGCTGTCTAAATCACTATGTGGGTATTACTTCGCGAGGACGGAGAGGCAGGCGTTGATCCTGTCGACCTGATCGGGGGACAAGGTGGCTCTTCGAGGGAAGATCTGATGAAGATCTTTGACTGCGACGGCTTTAACCCAACGGGGTCCGTTAATGTCGAGAAGAGCGCACGGGTTCGTGAAGACAATGGTCCCGTGAATCCATGGGCTGTTCAAGCAGGTTCCTTCCAACCGGGTCTTGAGAAATCTGATGTTTCGGGACACCTGCACTGCAGGGTCTCCGAGATGAACGGCATAGGGGGTGCCCCGTCTGCCCGCCTTGATTTGTGTCCAGATCCCGTTTCTATGAAAGATGAGACCCCGATGGTGCTTTGCCTCGAACACGAACGCTCCGAGGGGGCCGACGAGGACGCAGTCGATATCAGAGGTCTTTCCATTGCCGTTAACCGGGAGATTGTAGTAGGAGGTGTACTCGTCGCTCAGTCCAGAGGAGCGGAGTCGATTACGCAGAATCCGCTCACCCTGCATCCCCTGAAGGTAAGCTGTGTAAGCGGGGCCGCAACGGGCAATGATGAAGCCCGACGCCACCAAAGCGACCATGCTGGCCCAGATGACGAGAACGCTTGCCATGGCGACGCCGACAGCCAGAATCGCCAGGACAAAACCCATCGATACCACACAGGCCGTTAGGTTTTTGTTGGTTTCTTTCGCAAGATAGTTGGATGAGAACACTTCTTTCATCGGCTCTTCTCTTGACAAACGGTACGCAACACGTCCGGTGAAATCAACAAAAGCCGATGAAAGTTCGAAAAACCAATTAAAGTTGTTTTGAAACTTGACTTTGGCGGGTTTATTCGCATATGGTTGGCTCTCGCGGCTTTCGTACGTCGACTGCACCCGACAGCAACAGGAAAGGAGGTCTTGAACACTATTTGCACGATTAATGAATGAATTCGGTTAAGGGTTTTCGAAGCAACAATTTCGAATACGTGCGCAGGTTACCTTCTTTACCGGGGAAGACTTCCGCAGATTACGCAGACACCGTCTGCGCAAGGGGATCAGACGATAGCACGGTCAGAATCATTATTGGCGCATAGGTTGCATCCCGTCCGCACAGGATGTCACATTTTGCCGCATTTTGCAGCGTTCATAAACCTAACTAATTGAAATTACAGCACTTTTCCACATCTCATAACCCGAAGGTCGCAAGTTCAAATCTTGCCCCCGCAATTAAGTAAAGACAAGGGTTTCCGGGTTTTCCGGGAACCCTTTTTTTCGGCCTTTTGGGGCGATTGTGATAAATTTGTGATAATTTTGTCCAGCGCCTCCACGCCGGGCCTCAGACTTTCGGGGCAATGGTGGGCATAACGTTCCACCATGGAGATACTTTTCCACCGCCCGAGCTTCTGGACTGTGTAGAGGTCCACGCCGGCCTGCACGAGCCTCGTGGCGAAGGTGTGGCGAAGATCATGGAACCTGAAGCGCTTCACTTCCGCCTTGTTACAGGCATTCCTGAAGGCCCTGATAAGGTTCCTCGCGTTGATCCTGCCCCCGTTCTGGTTCAAAAAGACATGGCCGCCGCGGAGCTGCCGGACCGATGACCTGGCCTTCAGGACTCCTGTCGCCTTTGCGTTGAGCGGGAGCACGTCCTTGTCCTTGTTCTTCTGCTCGGCGATGTACAGCGTTTTTCTGGAGAGGTCTATTTGTTCCCACTTCAGGTCGAGGATCTCCGACTGGCGAAGGCCGGTGCTCATGGCGAAGACGATTATCTCCGCAAGCCACTGGCTCGATGAGGCCAGAAGCCGGGTCTCCTCGTCCGGTCTCAGCCACCGGTCTATCTGGTTGTTCACCTTTTCCTTCGAGACCTTATCGATGGGGTTCATCCTCAGCCACTCCCAATCCCTGACGCAGAGGTTAAGGGCGTGGTTCATCAGGGCGAGCTCGTTATTGATCGTCTTCGGCTTTGCCCCCTCTTGCCTTCGTGAGACTTTGTACCGGGAAACAAGTTTCGGACTGAGCTGCGACAGTCTAAGAGACTCGAAATAGCGAAGCAGGTGGGCCGACAGGCTCTTGTCACGCAGGTGTGACTTGGGAGTTTTGTTCGGCAACGAATGCTCCGCCATGTATTTCTCCATCATCTGTCCGAAGGTCTTTCGTTCGCCCAAAGGTCTGTCAAACCACTTGCCCTCCGCCACCTCGGTCATCACCTTGTGGTGAATCTTCTCCGCCAGTTTCTTGTCGTCTGTCTCGGTGGACTGCCTCACCTGCCGTCCGTTGTAGGTGAAGTTCATCCACCATGTCGGGCCTCTTCTGTAAAGTCCCATATCATCCCTCCTTTCCGAGGCCCTTGATACGGTCTGATTTCCCAGAACCATTATAGCGTCCGGGGTTCACCTCATCACTGGCGGTTCTCACTATCTGCGACGCTGATGTGGGAGGGCTCAACCGCCTCCTGCACACCCGCTGTGTCTTTTTTTCTTGGCTCTCACACATCTTCGCAAGGAGCCACTCGTCGATCTCGGCCAGCCTGAACCTGGCGAGCCTGCCAATGCGGTAATGGGGTATCTCCTTCCTTTCAATCATGGCGTAGAGCGTGGAGCGTTTTATCCCGAGATACTGGGATACCCTCCTAATGTCCCAAAGCTCTTCCATGTATATGTTCTTTTCAGTGGGAATGGGGTGGTGAGTTTTCACAAGAAATCGCACGTAGCGATCACCCTGCCCAGGATGCTCGCCACGATCCTGCACGACCGCTTATCCAGTTGTATCTGTCCATCGTGGCCGGCAAACTCTATCCAGAACAGGTGGTTCTTTCCCAGCCGTACGATGCTCAATTCCGCACCGCCCACCTGATAGGTCCCATCGGTGTCCAAAAGATTGCCGGTAAACGAATTCAGGGTCTCCATGAACCGGATCGCGTCCAATGGGTCGGAAAGCACTGTATATCCCCAATGGGACAGACACTGAAAGCGGTTGCGGAGCTGGACGACCCGCACATTATTCGTATACTTGTTTCCAATGATTTCCGCCCGGTGGCATATGGTGACGCTCAGCCTGCTTTCCAGGGGAATAGTTTGCTCTATTTCCTCGATGGTTCGTTCCCACCGCGGATTCCGGTAAAGCAGATCATCAAGGCTCTTCATGGTTGATCTCCGTCCAGATGTTGCGGATATGGATGTAGCTGATCTCGAAGTGCTTATACGTTTTAAGGAACTTTGCGATCTCCCGGAAGCTCAGGTGCTCGTTTATGCGGAGTTGTTCCACCAGTCCCCACATGCCCATGAGTCGCTTCCGCTTCGGGCTCGACTTTTTGGTTCTTTGCGCCCGTATCCGAGCCGCCTGGATCTTCGTGATCTTGGCGACGGCCTTCAGGTCATGGTCGGGCGACTTGCGGGTAAGGCCTTTCTCCACCTGCCGCATGCTTCTTAAGGCTATACATAAAGCAGCGTAGTACCTCTCCGCCTGGTTCAAGGAATCCTCCCTGATCTGGTAACAGCTTGCGACCATCAATCCCATCGCCTCGATCCTTATGGCATCGGGTTGCCTTGCCAGCCACCTGAGCAGCCTTTGCCGTGATGCCTCATCTGTCTTTGTCAGCATGGACACCGTCATCCCTTAGCTTCCGAATAGGTAGTGGTCGGTAATGGAACCCCGCTCGTGCTTCATCTCCCAGCTTACCTCTTGCCGCGCCTCCTCATGGGTCAGCTTGTGGGCCTGGAGCTCTTCCATCCGTTCCTGAGCGAAGTTCCACCTGAACCCGTGGGTGCCTTCAGGCTCTTCCCCTGCGGCTCTGGCCGCCTGCTCCACATCGCGCTGATACTCCCGCTCGTCCAAAGAGAACCTGCCATGCTCCTCGATGTAATGTTTCAGATCGGCATACGTCTCCGGCGACATGTTCACCGTTCCACCCTTACCGCCTTTCTCCTCGGTGTAGATGACGCCCACGGTCTTGCCGGTGAACCGATCCGTGCTCAAACCTCTGAGCTGATCCTCTTTGATGAGTGAGACGCCCTCAAGCCTGGCTCCACCTTCCGTCTGAATCCTGGCGCCGATCCGGTCTTCCTCTCGTTGAAGATTATCTATGACCTTGTGGGGGTCGTTGTAGGCCCGGTCGTGATACCCGTCCCGGAGTTGTCCAAGTTCCTTTGCGTGATGAAGGACGTCGAGTCGCGCGGAGAAATCATGGTCGGTCTTCCCGTGGAAGTTGAGGGCCCTTTCGAGCGCCCCCAGGCCGCTGCATATCTTCTCAAGGGTCTGCTTAGCAACGCCCTCTTCGACCTTCCGTTCCATGTACGCTACTACGTGGGCAGCGGTGACCTTTTCGAAATCCCTGACCCCGTGCTCCGCCTTGACGAATGCGCCGAAGGGGTTCCAGACCGTCTCTCTGTAAGTCTCCATGGTGCGGTAGGATGCTATCTTGCCATGGTGAGAAGACTCAGAATTCACCCTCTCTGCCTTGCTGACGCCGGCTTCAAAGATCGCCTTTGCCAGCTCGCCGGTCTGCCATTTGATCGATCCGCGCAACTCCTCACTCCTTATCGGGCCGCTTTTCCCCGGCCTGAGGGAACAATGTTAAGTCAATGAGCTTTTTTGGGAAAGCTGTAACCCCTTCCGTGTAGACCGGGACCGGAAGGCATCCCCTCCTTGCGCTCCATGCAAGGGTAGTGCACACCTCCTTAAGCGTAGAGTATTCGAGCTAAGCTCTAATGAAAATACTGGGGCGTTGTAGAGAGACCTTCACTCCACAACGATTTTCGGAGAGTTCCTAATGAAGATACTGGGGGCCGCACGCGGCCACGATGAAACGATGGTTCTACGTAACTGCCAAAGAATAAAACCCTTTTCTTCCCCCGTCAAGTACTTTTTTCTCTCAGGCGCGTCCTGAACGGGACCTGCACCGTTTCTGCGCAGAGCCGCAGAAACGGTGCAGGTGTGGATACCCTTATCTCTCAATGGTAACTATTATGTGGGTTTCCTTTATGTGGGTTTCCTTTCTGTTTATTTTGCCTAAACGAGCAAAATAAACAGAAAGGAAACAAAGAATGGGTGTGACAGGCCCCCGCAGTAGAGTGACGCCCGGTCTCTCGAAGTAAACCGCGTTGATATCCGCGTTTCAATCCACGCGCCCGCCGCGATCAGGCCTCGCGCATCCTCGGCCGTTTGTTCCGTCTCGCGTCGAAGGGAATCGTCGAAGACCACGTCGGTCCTCCGTCGCGTCCTCCCGTAGAAGAGCGCCCCTTCCGAAACGGCTATGGAGAGCATCTCTTCGAGGCACATGGCCTGGGCGCAAAGCTGCACCGCGTCGCAATGGTCGGGCTTCGGCTTCCCCCTCTTGTACTCGACAGGAAAGGGCTGCCAGACGCCTTTTCCGATTTTGTGGAATTCGACCACGTCTGCCGCTCCCACGAGACCCAGTCGCAGGCTCCTTAAAGGCAGGCCGCGGGCGATCCGCACAGCGCCCCGCGTCTCGTTTTCTTCCTCATGGACCTTTTCGTGCATGATGCGGCCATCTGCCGTCAGGCCGCTCTCGCTCCAGACCTGCTCAATGTGAATCAGAGCGCATTGACGCGGGCAGAAGACGTAATGCTGCAAGGCGGAGATCATGATGAGGTCGTCGTCGGAAAAGGCCACTTAAGGTCCTCGCCGCGGTGGCCGGGGGCGGACATGCCGCCCACAGCCGTTAGCCGACCACTAGATCAAACGCGTCAAGGTCACGCCCGCGAACCCGTGCGTCTCCAGCGGACCGTCCTTGGGCGATTCGATAACGTACTCCTCGAAGGATCGGGGCGTCCCGCCGGCCTCGGGCGTCTTGATTAGCTCAAAGAGCTTGTGGGCCGGGGCATTTCCCTTTTCATTGTCATGGGAGAAGACCCAAAGGCCTCGCACCGCCATTTCTCCACGGGCTGCGGAACGGTCGAAATCGAAAAGATTGGCGAGTGCGTCCCACAGGGCTTCAAGGTCTTCGGCGTTCACGCCTGTGCCTCGCGCAAGAAAAGGATTGAAGTAGCCGTGGGCACGATACAGGCCATAAGGCACGAGTGGCTTGCGTCCCATTTCGGTGCGCTTCCTCTTACGGTCCGCTTCCTTGGTTATGGCAACGCGGGTAATGGATACACCCTGGGGAAAGACCTGATCGAGGGACCTCGCAAAGGTGCACTGCACCGGCCCTCTCACCTGCCCCGCGTTTGTCCCGGCCGTGAGAACGGCCCCGAACATGCGTATGTCGAAGTAGTCGCGGCAAAGTATGTTCTTCGTCTCTTCCCGTTCTTTGGGGGTGACACTGCGCTTGCCCTTGATGGCCTGGGCCATCGCCTTCGCCAGTGCCCTCAACTTCGCCTCCAGCGCCTTATCCGTCTCGTTGCCGCCTTTAAGTATATCCAGGAGGTCCTTTTCCTTGCTTGCCTCGCCGGCATAGGTCAGCGAGGATGTATCCGAGTCAATGAACTCCAGGTCGTCCGCTTCCAAATGGCTCAGCCATTCCAGAAGCTGTTCGTCGTCCTGAACATCAACCGTGATGGGCTCGACGCCCGTTTCCCGGAGAGCGCGAAAATAAAGGGTGTTCAATGCTGTCTTGCTCTGGACGAATATGCCGAACCTCGGCGTGACCTTGCCGTCGACCTGCCGGGTAAGGGCGATGTAGTCCCGTATCTTGCGCTTGATGGCGACGTCGGTAATCAGCCCGTACATTGTCTCGGTGTCGACCCGGGGCATGTTCCCGGTATCGGGATCGCCATTCGGGTTACCGTTCTTTACGTCGAACAACAAGACGAATTCATGTCTTTTGCCGGGATCGGTATGTATCATTTCGCCCCTCCTTCGGGTTTCTCCGAGTTTCGATCAAAGCGGAATTTCGCTCTCTGATGATAAAAGCCCAACGCGAAATCGGCCTGTTCCTCAAGGTTCAACGTCTTGGGAAAACCGTCGGCCTTTTGAAGAGCCGTAGCTATGCACTCCAGGCGTACGTTGATATCCTTGCCCGCGTCTGGAAGATGGGCGACCGCCGCCAGGCTCATGAGTTTGCCGAATGTGCTTTTGGGCGCGCTCGACGCCCCGCCGTAGAAGCGATTCACGATGGTCGTCTCCAGTCTTCTCCTTGCCTTGACGTAGGTCGCAATCTGTTGCGCCTCCTCAAGGACGGCCAACAGGCATCCGCACAGATATGCCGGATTGCCGCATTCCTCATTCAATTCCGTCATTCTTTCTCCCTCCTCGCTATCGTAGTAGAGGCCAAGCTTGATCGCCGCCGCAAGGGCCTGCGGCCACCTGTCGTCCCACAGCCGTTCCCTGCTTTTCCGGTTGCGCTCCCTCAACGCGTCCTCGTTGGGGAACAGCCCGCCAAGCCGCTGCGCGGCCGTAACATGGAGCTCGCCCGGTGGGTAAAACCCCGTATATGCCGTCCGTAGAAGCGCCCTTGTGAGATTTGGGTTCTTGCTGCCAAGCGCGTCAAGCATGCCGCCAATGGAGGCCGGGAAAACCGAAGTCCCGTCGTAAGCGACGATCTTGGCGCCTTCAAGAAACTTCCTGAGCCGCTCTTTGAGATCGCCGAGCGACACCTCTATCCATTCCCGCAGGGCGATCCTTCCGACATTAGGTGAGACAACCGCCAGATAAAAGGCGAAGTCGTCGAGGCGAAGCGCTGCTTCAGTGGGCTTCCACGGGAGTTCGAGAAGCGCCAGAAGCTGAGAGGTCGTGGCAGGAGGCGCGCCATTGCCGTCGTTACGCCTTTCCGACAAAACCGTCCCAAAATTGCTTATCATTTCCGTCAAATCGAGAACCCTGTCACCCACGGAGATAGGCGAGGGGGCTTTCAGCCAAAAGAGGGCGATCTGATTCGACAGACTGTCCCGCTTTGCGCTGTCTCTTACGAGGTCCCGCCGGTGCTGCGGGGAATCGCTGAGGTAGTTGAAAGCTCTCGATGCCGTGTCGCCGCACTCGAAACAGAGCCCGATATGGCCCCTTTTGAAAGCGCCGCTTCCCGACATGAACGAGGTGAAGGCATCGGCGTTGATGGAGTGCAGCGGCGTGTTGCCAACCAACTTCACACCCACCGGGATCCTCCCAACCAGCAGCCCTTCTTTTCCACATACTGCGCACTCTCCCCGCACTTGGCGTTTCTCCTTCTTCTCGCCGGGCGAGCTGCGATTCTTCAGTTCCTTCAGCCAGAAAGCCTTTGCCTCCGGGTGCTCAAAAAGATGCCGCCCCCGTAACGGGCCGGCTTCCGGAACGAAGGAAACCCAGTCCTTAGACAGCACTTCATCGAAGCGCGAGCCTTCCCGTGCCCGACCCTCCCCAAGCGCCGTTTCCAGCCACCTTACAGCCTCACGCAGGTCGGGATCGCTCAACCCGTCATACCTTAGAAAGTCCTTCACGAGCGAGCGGAAACTCTCATGCTTTTCAGCCGCGTGCTTATCGGTCCCACCCTTGTTCCTGGCGACGGCCAGTGCGTACCCCGCCTCGTCGACAAGAAGGTGCGGCTGTATACCTGATGTCCGGCCGCTAAAGGGGCGGGGATACTCCGACTCCGTGGACTCCAGATAAATCCTGTCCGGCCACAGGTGCACCACCCATTTAATTGGTTCCTTATAATAGTAGAAGCCCGGGGAGGGAAGCTTGCCCCTCGCCTCAAGATCGCGCCCTAATTCCACCAATGCCCTAAACATTCTGGTCCTCCAGGCGATAGAGTTCCGAATACTTGCTTTCGGGAACGTCCATCCAGCCGTCCTTCACCTCGGCCTCGAAGAAAAGTGCCTGCGCGTAGCCCTTGACGGGTTTCTCCCGGCCTGGGCGTTTGAACTCGACATCGGTTCTTCGGTCATCCTCTACGTAAGCGACGTCGAATAGCATCGTGCCGAGCCTCATGTCAAGCGGCAGCGGCTCTTCGCCGCTTGCCGGCTCGAAATCCGCCACGAATTCCCGCGTGCCGAGGTAGGGGGTATGGTGGCACTGGCCTTTCTCCACTCGCCTCCTGAACTGGTCGAGGTACTTGTAGATCGAGTCCGTGCAATGGGGCCGCAGTAGTATCCTGGCCTCGATCAGATAGGCGACATCCTTAAGAATCAGGCTGGAGCGCTGCTGCCGCCTGTCCTCGATAAAATAAGGGCGGCTACCCTGCCGGTCGGCCAGCTCATTTCGCAGGACCACCGTCTGGCTACCCTGTCTGAGGACGCCGATTCGACTTATCTGGTAGCGAAATTCTGGGCGCCAAATTAGACTTTCCAGCACCCCCCGCGCGGCCGACGGGGTCATGACGGGATAACTGACCCTCTCCACCTTGTGTTCGGGGCGAGAGAAGCAGGCGTAAGGACCTTGGACTCGTATTCTGGGTAGTTCAGTCTTCATTATCTATTCCTCCAAAGAGGCGGCATCTAAGTTCGAGAAGTGCGTAGCTTGCTAAGGCTGTCCGGAGTTCCGGCGGAACGCGGCAGGCTTCGCAAGCGGATTCGAGAATATCTAGCAACACGTCTTCCATCCAAATGTCTATTAGGTTGCTCCAAGCTGTCCTCACGACGACCAGTATAACCAAATCGCTACCATGAAGCAAGTAAAAAAGTTCACTATACCTCAAAGGTGAAGGTAAACGATGTTCTATTGAACCCCCCCACCTTCAAATGCTATAATCCACAATCGGCCCTTACCGGCCGGGGATTGAAAC
The DNA here is from genome assembly GCA_002067405.1 of Syntrophorhabdaceae bacterium PtaU1.Bin034. Next base: position 14,736 of record MVRP01000073.1, read on the forward strand.
ACGATTCCTCCAAGGTGGAGGTGATAGATGACGCCGCTTAAGCGGCGTCATCTATCCACAATCAAGTCAGCCGGATCGTTGTAACCATCCATGATTCCTACCTTTTCATCGTAACTCCCGACCCACGCATAGACCTTCTTCGTGCGTAAATCTAGCCAATCGTACTTCTCCCGCACCTCATGTTCATACAGATTGACTACGTACGGCTGAAGCCCGCTCCATGTTTTGTAGCCCGGCGTCGCCTCCCACGCCGCGAGACGCGCCAGGCCGTCCCCGTACCGCACCACCACCGGGACGGTGTCTTTGTCAATCAGGCGATACCTGCCCGCCACCTCGGGATAGTCAAGAACTTCCCGATATGATTGGATGTCTTTGTTGTCTAGCCCTTTTTCGCGAAACGCGTCAAACAATTCCTTAAAATAAACCCGGCACAGATCAGGATCATGCAGCCGTTGAGCGGAGTTTTCTCGCAGCAGGAGCCGGGCCTTCTCCAAGCCGGCTTTATACGGTCCGCCCGGCGCCTTCCCTTCCTCGGGATCAAAGATAACCACGATTCCCCTTCTCAGCCGATTTTCCCTGTTGCACCTCCCGCCTGCCTGAATCAGGCGGTCGAGCGGGCCAATTGCCCGGAAGACCACCGGAAAGTCGAAATCCACCCCCGCTTCCACAACCTGGGTACTGATCAGCCGCACCGGTTGGGGGTTATCGGGATTCAATCGTCCCTTAACCTCGTCAAGGATGTTCTTACGGTGAGCCGCGCAAAGCAATGTGGACAAATGGTAGACGTCGGAAGTGTCCCCCATCGCGGCTATGAGCGCAAGCGCGTCCCTGCGAGTATTGAGGATGACCAGTGCCTGCGGCAGACGTGCCACCTTCGCGGCCAGCACCTCCCAGGAAAGGGGGTTGCGGCAGCGAATATACTTGACCCGCTTAAGCTTCGCGAAGTGCTCCGGATATTGGGGCACAATCTCGGTGATGGGCATGCCCCGAAGCCCTTCCAGCCAGCGACTGTCTTCATACGCCGGTTGAGTGGCCGTGCAGAGCACGATGGTCGATCCGTATCCTCCCTGTTCGACCGGCGTGGCCAAAACCCTCAGCGCATCCAGCGTAGGGCGCAAGAGACCGATGGGCAGAGTCTGCACCTCATCGAGGATGATCACGGCCCGCGCCAGGCGATGCAGCTTACGAACCTTGGACGGCCGGTTGCTGAAAAGACTTTCAAATAGCTGCACCGTTGTTGTGACAATCAGCCGCGCGTCCCAGTTCTCAGTGGCCAGCTTGCGCCGAAGTAAAAGCTCGTCCCGATCGTCTTCCTCGTCATCGGTAATCTCCAATGCCGAATGGTGTTCGAGCACCGCGTCATCGCCCAGGATATTGCGATAGACCTGAACCGTCTGGTCTATGATGCTCGTATATGGGATCGCCACGATCACCCCCTTAAAACCTTCGTTGGCCAGGGCATGTTTAAGGGCAAAGGCGAGGCCGCTTCTGGTTTTGCCGCCACCCGTGGGCACGGTCAGGCGGTAAAGGCCCGGCTTGCCGGCAGAGGCATTGAGGCAGTTCTCATATACTTCGTTGCGAATTCTGTTAACCAACGTGGATGCGTTGGTGATCTTATTCTGCTCTGCTTCGAGCCTGTTCCAAAGAGTTTCAAGCGACGGACCCTTGCCGCGCAGTTCTGCCTGCTCGGGGTCGAAGTGTCTTTCAGTGTCCAGGTAGTCGGCATCCACGAGTGCGGAAAACAGCATGCGGATGAATAACTCCCGTCGCGTGGGGTCGCGTATTAGGTCGCGGGCGGGCAATGCAAAGGATGGAGAGGACAGCTTAAGGGTCTTAAGGGCAGCGTTCATGCGGTTCAACAGGTCAGCGTTCTCGTGTTGAAATTGATCAAGCTTGCTCCCGGCGTCGCCGCAATCGGGCAACCCGGCATGATGCCCCAGGATGGGAAGGGACAACTCCTTCCATCCCTCCCGGTCATTTTGTGCCTTGAATATCCATACGTAGAGCAGGACTGCGGCCCCGATTGCATGCGGTACTTTGGCATGCCGCCGCCCCTTGGCGCACGCGTCAAGATAGGATTGAAATCGAGGGTTGACCTTGCCGAGGTCATGAACCAGGCCCAGGAAATATGCGATAGAGGATGCGCCGAACTTGTCGGCAGCCTCGCAGGCTTTACCGGCAACATCTTTCAGGTGCCTATGGAGGTAATGCCATTTACCCTTATCATTCGGTGTGTGAGCGTGCGGCCTATCCATCTATTCCCCATTAAGGCGCTATACTCATTCCGCCGCCCCGAAGTCACCGGCAAACCCCCTTGCCATCTCCCCCACGTTCTTGAGGTGGTCTTCAAGCCGCTGCCATTTATCCTTTGGTTTTCTTGGGAGGCTGTGGGCGAAATAGTCCGGTGCCATCAACTCACCCGTCCGAATCCGTTGAAATCGATGAAGCCTTTGAAGCGGCCTAAAGCCTTTGGCCGCTCAAACTGTTTGAACTGTTGAAAGCTCCTGAAACACTGGTCAATGATTTCTTACCACATTTCAAGCGCTTTGTCCGCAAGAACGCATGAAAGGTCAGCAGGACTGCGCAAGATAACGATAGGCGGCTCAAAAACAGGCGTAACTTTGGTTGCCCTTACACAGCCGGCCCTTTGTTTTCCGCCCCCCTATCCCATATGCTCCCGTGCCAGCCGGTTATAAAACCCCTGTCCGAGCACAACGGACATTCCCACTCTATCGCTTCGGGGTTCGCATCTGCAATCCCAGCAAGGATGCGGCCCTCGCAACGCCGGTGGCCGGGACGCCTGCGACATCGCACGCCCGTAATCTTCGTCGCCTTTTTCCCATTCCGGCCTGTCACCGCCTCGATGATGGACCTGAAGTATTCCATGAGCCGCTCTGCCGGCCGGGGAATATCCGGCGCCGGATAGCCGTCCGCATCTAAAAAATGCTGAATATCCGTATACCAGACATTCCCCATAGGAGCACCTTCATCACGTAGCCACGGAGCAAAAAGGGCCGTCTGCTCCCCTTACGTTTGTGTCTTCCGCTTCCTTCCCCGCTTCTTCGCTGCCGTACCTCTGTCCCCTTTCGCCTTCTCTATGAGCTCGTCCAGGTCCTTCCGGTCGAAGAGTGTCCTGCCTCCCAGGCTCACCGGGCTTATCTCTTTTCGTTCAATCATGCTGTAGAGGGTGGTGCGCGATAGATGCAAATAGCGGCAAGCCTCGTTGACAGTCAGCAGACGTCCTGTTATCTCCTCCGCCATAACTGCTAAGAATACCGTCTTTATTTATTCGTGGCAATACTTAATTGTTCGCCCTCGTCAATATTACTTGACATGTGAGAATTATTAAGTATAATCACGAATAGTGGCAAATAACTATGTATATGACAATAAAAAGCGAAGGGCGAGAACAAAAATCGTGACGAGGACATCAGATGGCAGAGAATAGAAAGTCGCTTGAAGAACTTACTAAGTAATTGTCACAAAATAACATGATCAGCATCACTGATGACAAGGGTTGATTGTATAGTTCCATTCCCCATGAAA
>MVRP01000074.1 GCA_002067405.1 Syntrophorhabdaceae bacterium PtaU1.Bin034
CCGCGGGCGGGAGCATCCCTGCCATAACGTCCTCCGCGCCTACGGGTGCGTGGGTGCCGTAGTTCTCACCCGCATAAGATGCCGGAACGCTGAACACACAAAGACCGAAGAAAAAAACCAACGCCATACAGAACTTAACCGCATTATATTTACGATTCATCACGTATCCTCCTTGCTGACATTTTCATTAATCTTTCAACTATTCTTCTATTCTTCCTGTAACTGCCGGATCCGACCGTTTTCCGGAGGTCCTCACGATGCCCCTTTTACTGGTTCAAGACCAACCCCGGCTCGGCTTTCACCCTTTTCGCAACAATCCTCGGCGCGGTTTCCTTCAAGGCGAATGTGCACAGCAGACAGAAGGCACATGCGGCGACGACCATCCACATGGTGGTCGACAGGCCGTACATGTCGGCAATACGCCCTCCGATGGCGGGGAATACGGTAGCCCCGATGATTTCTCCGAGCCCCTGCGGCAATGCCACTGCCGTGGCCGCAATGGTGAAGGGCACGCTTTCAGTCGGAACAACGGCCAGAAAAAGGGGATAGCTGGCGAGTCCTGCACAGAACAGGGCAAAATAGACTGCAAGGAGTCCGAAGCCCGTGCCAACCGGCGCAGTCGCGAAAAGGAATCCTCCCAAACCGGCTAGGGCATACAGTATGAACAGGGTCGGTTTCCTGCCTATCACATCGGAAACGCGTGGCATTGCATTCTGTCCGATGCAGACGATGAGGCCGCCGCCCGACATGACCCAGCCGGTCTGCACCGGGCTCAAATGATGAACCTTCCCGAAAAACAGCGGAACAAAGGTGAAAAGGACATACAGATACGCCATGCTGCCGATGGAGATCAATGTCGTTATGATAATGTTGCGATACTTCAGGACGTCCCAGAAATGCACTTCCTTGCCTTCATGGACCAGCTTCTTCTTCCCTGTCTCTTTCCTTCTTTTGATGTTCTCCGCAGTCGATTTCGGTTCCCGCATGAACCTGGCGAGCCAAATTGTGAGCAGTATGCCGGGAACGGCCACGATAAAGAAGGACCAGCGCCACCCGGCGTACGTCACGAGGTAACCGGCCACCACCGGGCCGATACACATTCCTATCAGCGGCCAGAAGGACTGTGCGAGGCCCACATAGAATCCTCTTTTTTCAGGCGGTGCTTCTTCCGAAATAGCTGCATAGCTGGGCCCGTACAAGGCCCCGACGCATGCACCCATGAGACCTCGCACACCGAACATTGTGCCGAAGGAATTGACGAGACCGCTGAGCGCACTGAACGAGTGCTCGGCCAAGTTCCCCCAGACAGCGCCTATTCTCCTGCCGTAGAATTCGGATAACGGCCCTATTGTCCATGCCCCGATGGCGACCCCGAAGGCATTGCACGCTGCTATGAGCCCGAGCTGGGTGAAATCAAGGCCAAGGGCAGGCATATAGCCCGGGGCTGCAAATGCGACCATCAGCCTGTCCAGGCCTCCAAGGCCCCATGTCAAACCGAAAATCAATGAAAGCTTACCTACGTAGCTGACCTTCATAACGTCTTCCCCCTTTTTTTGGAACAGTTGAACCGGGTATATCCGTCAGACCGCGGGGCGGCCAACCGTACTGTTGCACCGTCGCCGCCGGGCCTTCCGCGCATACCCGGTCTGTTGATACGACCTGTCTTCATGTTTTGCCTCCACACGTACGTTTCCGTCCTGCCTCTCCCTTTTTTCCTGTTTCTTCACCTCCTTGCTGTTCGCGGCCCAACCATCCTCTATGAGTCACCTTGTGGCGGCAGGCGCTCCGCACGAAGGTATTGAATACCCTGACGGACATTAACCGGTAAATGGGGGAGACCCTCGGCGAATACCGGGCAAACCCTTGTTTTCTTCCCGGCGGTCCCCCCTTTTGCGCCGCCTGCGCCCCTGCCCTTTTTTACCCTTGAAATTACTGGTTAAGAAAAAAACCCGTGAAAAACCGCCATGTTGACAAGTGAAGCGTGGGCATGCTACTAATGGCAGAGCCGAAAAAACTAATGCCGGAGACGGATTTATGACGAGGACGGATTATGGTTCAACAATACCGGCCGCTGCCGATCCCGAAGCATCGTGATCCACATGCGCTCGGTCATCTTTGCCGTTGTTATTACCTGCACAAGCCTGTTCCTGCCTGCCGGGCTGTTTTCGCAAGGCGACGCGAACACGCTTCGAATCTGCGACCTGACGAGCGACGACGGCCTGAGAATGGACCCTCACATGGAGTGGGAGGAGAGGAATGAAAATATCCTCAATCAGATCTTCGAACATCTTCTGGAACTGGACATTGACGGCAATCCCTCCCCAAGCCTCGCGAAGAGCTGGAAAAGGCTCGACCAACACAGAATTCAGTTCAAGCTCAACGAAAATGTGTATTTCCACAACAACGAGCCGTGCGACGCCAACGCCGTCAAGTTCAGCCTTGAGAGGAACATAAGAAAGGGGCCGAAGGTACCCAACTATCATGTGGTGAAATCCATAAAACAGGTGGAAGTGATCAATCGGACCACCTTCAACATCGTTACCCACTACCCTGACGGCATACTCCTGCATCGATTGTGTCAGTCCGGCTTCATTCTTCCTCCCCGGTATCTCCAGAAGGTAGGGGACAAGGAATTCGAAAAACGTCCGGTGGGCACCGGCCCGTTCAAGTTTGCGAGATGGACCAGGGGCAAGGAGATCGTGCTCGAAAAGAACCATAGCTATTGGCGGCAGGGCATGCCTTACCTGGACAGGATCGTGTACCGGTTCGGCAATGCGAGCCAGCGGGCCAAAATGCTTCTTGCCGGGGATGTGGACATGATCACCGATTTGAACCCGGAAGACCTGCCGGAGATCGAGAGACGCGGCTTCAGGACGTTTCGGGAGCCCTCTTTCACCGTCATGTCCATAAACTTTAATCTGAGAAAAGGCAAAGGGCCCCTGCAGGACAAGAGGGTGAGAAAGGCACTCAATCACGCCGTTGATGTGAATGCCCTCATCGAGGAGGCCCGGCGCGGCGCAGGGATCAGGCTCGCAACAATGGGAATGCCCGGAGAATTCGGGTACGACCCCTACATCAAGCCCTATACCTACGATCCTGAGAAGGCCAGGCAATTGCTGCGGGAGGCGGGTTTCCCTAAAGGCTTTGACGCCACGATCCTGGTCGACGATATAGACGGCGGGGCGGAAGGCGTTTTCGGCAAGGCATTGAAGAAGCAGCTTGCCAGGGTCGGCATAAACCTTCGGATCGAGGGAGGAAACTGTTCCCTGAGGATTGCCGAGCCGCGGCTAAAAGAAAATCTTCCCCCGTTCAGCCTCGACATGGCGGCCCGGACCTGCCCCGATCCTCTTGGCCATGTGATATTCAACACGGGAATGCTCTGGTACGGCTCCGATTCTCCATGGAGTCTTTTGAACGATCCGGAATTCGATCGCCTGTATGAGAAGATCGTTCGAACGGTGAACCTCAGGGAACAGACAAGGCTGTGTCACAAAATGCAGGAGATGATCCACGAGAACGCCTATTCCCTTTTCGCCTATCAGAGCATCAAGCTGTACGCCATGGACAGGAAAGTCCGCTACACCCCGTATATGACAGGGGCCCTCTATCTCAGGGACGCCAGAATCGTCTATGAATACTAAGGAACGAAGCGGTGACCTTTAGGGCAAAAATCATCGCGAGCTATGCGCTCATCATTGCACTGATGGTGGTGTTTTCGGCCGTCGCGATAACCAATAACGCGAAAGTCGGCAGTCTCTACGAAGAGATTGCCGACAAGCACTTTCAAATGACCAGGATCACCCAGGAGCTGACCTACCGGAACCTGCAGCGAGAATCAGGGCTTCAGAAATTTCTCCTTACCGGAAAGACCAGGTACCTGGTCGCTTATGATGAGAATACCCTGCCTGTAAAGGTCCAGATACGGAAAGCACGTGAACTTTACCCGGGCAACAGCACGTATTCTTCACTGATAAGGCGGTACGAGGCGCTTATCACCGACTGGGAGGAGAATATTGCGGAGGCCCAGAAGGAGAAACGACAGCAGCTCGATTACGGCCTCATCGATCTCCAGGCCTACAATACCTCGATAGCGGACATCGACAAGAAGGGAAGATCGATCTTTGCAGAGATGAAGGCAATCGAAAACGAGCTGCTCAACACCGTCGAGAAGGACATGTCTGAGAAGGCGGGCCTCGCCAGGGAAGTTGCGGCGTCCACGAAGCGCCTGCTCCTTATCATTGCCTTTACCGGGATCCTGATGACCTCGGTCCTCAGTGCGCTGCTTTCCCAGCGCATCACGTCCGCCTTTGGCAAGGTCGTCCGTGCTGCCCGCGTTATCTCAACCGGCGACCTGTCCTATCGCATACCGGTGATGTCCACGCGGGACGAGCTGGAGGTGCTGGCAGATTCCTTCAACAATATGGCCGAGAAACTGGAAGAGAACATCAGGGCCCTGAAGGAGTCGGAGGAAAAGTACTCGACCCTCGTTGAATATGCGAATGACGGGATAGCGATCATTCACCATAACCGGTTCGTGTTCGCGAGTAGGAGATTCTGCGAGATAATCGGGTATGGGCAGGATGAGATAATCGGCATGGAGAGCCTTTCAATTGTTGCCGAGGACAGTGTGGAATACGTGAAAGAAAGATATACGAAACGCCTTCGGGGCGAGGATGTCCCCAACGTGCACGAAGCACAATTCGTCTGCAAGAACGGTGACCTCAAATATCTGGAGGTCAGCGCAGCGGTGATCGAGTACAAAAATGAAAAATCGACCCTTGTTGTCTACAGGGATATTGCCGAGAGAAAGCAGTACCAGGAGAATCTCAAAAGGCTCTCGGAGCAACTGCTTTCGACGCAGGAAGAAGAGCGAAAACGGATTTCCCAGGAACTGCACGATGAAATAGGCCAGGCCCTTTCAGCCATGAACATCAATGTCGAGATCCTCGAGAAAGGGATGGGGCGATCGAAGCTTGAGCGGCAACAAAGGCTGGAGGACCTGAAGAAGCTCATTCTCAAGACCATAGACGATATCCACCGGATATCTTATAATCTCAGGCCGTACCTTCTTGACAACTTCGGGCTTATCCCCGCCTTACGATGGTATAGCGAGACCTTCCAGGAGCGGACCGGGGTCACGGTAACCCTTTGCGCCGAAGGGAAGTGGCAGGACCTGGACCCTTCACTCGAAACGATCATCTACCGGGTGGCACAGGAAGCCCTGACGAACGTCGCCAAGCATGCAGAGGCGAACCGCGTTCTTATGGGCCTGGAACATGCCCCCGCCTGTATCAGGATCAGCATTGAGGATGACGGCAAGGGTTTCGATACGGCACACGAACACGGCAACAGGAACTTCAGTAAGGGAGGACTGGGTATTTTCGGCATCAGGGAACGCCTTTCCACGCTCAACGGCACTTTTGCCATTGAATCGGCGTTAGGCGGCGGAACCAGGCTGTTGATCGAGATCCCGGTCGAGCCAAGCCAACCAAAGGTGTAACGGGGGAATTATGGACAAGATCAAGGTATTGCTTGCTGACGACCACACCATAGTGAGGGAGGGGATCAAGTTCCTTCTGCAATCAAGGGATCATTTTGCCGTTGTGGCGGAGGTTTCCAACGGAAGAGAAGCGGTCCACAAAACCCGTGAGCTCAAGCCCGATATCGTGATCATGGACATATCCATGCCCATACTCAACGGCCTGGAGGCGACGCGGCAGATCGTCGAGGACTGCCCGGGGTGCAAGATACTGGTCCTGACCATGCACGAAGACCGGGAGACGGTCCGGCAAATACTGAAGGCGGGCGCTGCCGGCTGTCTCGTGAAAAAATCGGCGGCAAGCGATCTTTTCACCGGCATAGAAGCAGTCTACCGCGGTGAAGCGTTTTTCAGTCCCTCCATCTCGAAAATGCTTCTCGAGGACTATATCAGCGTGTCGGGTCCCGCGGAAGAAATCCTGTCTCCCAGAGAAAGGGAGGTGCTGCAGTTGATCGTGGAAGGGCATACGAATAAGGAAATTGCCGACATCCTTTGCATCAGCTTCAAGACCGTCGAAGGTCACAAGGACAATATCAAGAGAAAGCTCGGCGTGCAGGACCAGACGGAACTGATCAAATACGCCATACAAAAGCGAATGATCACCTTCAACACCGTCTGACAGCCCGATTCCGCTGAATTCCAATTCCGGCACGTCATCCGCCGCGGGAACTGCCGTGCCCCCATCTCCCTCGCGCTCTCCTTTCCTGCGACGGAAGTCCCGGACCACACCGGGCAGCCGCATCGCGACGAACGAGGGCGGGCAAAATCAAGAACAGGGGAAACCCCTATTAACACATCTTCCGCAAACAGGTATGCAGTAAGAGAAGCGAAAAAGCCCGGAAGTGAAGGCCGTGAGGTCCTGTCACGCGGGGAGTAAGCCGGGCCGTTCGGTAAACATCAAATCAAAAGGAGGAGTAATTATGGATTACTGCAATCTGGACCTGAATCTCGCCAAGGAGGACGTGACCTTAAGGGACTCTGCCCATAAGTTCGCGGAAACGGTAATGCGACCCGTCTCCATCGAGCTGGACAAGATGAGTCCTGAGGAGGCATTTGCGCCGAGGTCGATCTTCTGGGATTATCTGCGGAAGGCATACAGCCTGGGATATCACAAGCTCCCCTTTCCGGAAGCAGTGGGCGGCCCCGGTCTTACCCCGTGGCAGATCGCCATCGTCATGGAAGAGCTTGCCTGGGGGAGCTTTGGCCTGACCCTGGCTCTCGCCACAAGCCTCGATGCGGCGGCGGCCGTGGAAGGCGGCGAGGAGTTCATCAAGAATTTCACCATCCCTTACTGTCAGTGCACCGACGCGAGCTATATCGGCACCTGGGCGATCACCGAGCCTGACCACGGGTCGGATACCCTTATGCCCGGCTACCCCAGTTTTCGGGATTCGGACATCAAGGCAAGCTGCCGCGCACGCCTCGACGGAAATGAATACGTTATCAGCGGCCAGAAGGCTGCCTGGGTCTCCCACGGGCCGCTCGCAAAGACGATCCTCCTCATGTGCCAGGTCGATCCGTCAATGGGCCACGCAGGGAGCGGCATATTCCTCTTCTCCCTGGACCGTCCCGGCGTTTCGAGAGGAAAGCCCCTGAATAAGATCGGAACAAGGGACCTTTGCCAGGGTGAGGTCTATTTCGATGAAGTCCGGGTGCCGAAAGAAGCGATGGTCGTGGGGCCGGAACACTATGAAGCGGTCCTGGCCGCCCACCTTTCCATGACAACCCCCATGGTAGGCGTGTGGGCGACCGGATTGGCGAGGGCAGGGTTCGAAGAAGCGCTTAACTACGCGCGGCAGAGGGAACAGGGCGGGAAATTGCTTATCGAGCACCAGGGCGTCCAGCTCAAGCTCTTCGACATGTTCCGAAAGATCGAGGCGGCCCGTCAGTTGAGCCGGTCTGCTTTCGTCTACAATTGGACAAGCCCGCCCGAAAAACGGGCGCCGGAATATTCGTTCGCAGCCAAAACATTCGCAACCCAAACAGCAGTCGATGTCACCGGTGATGCCGTCCAGATCTTCGGCGGCAACGGCATTTCAAAGGAATATCTCATTGAAAAGCTGTACAGGGATGCACGGACAACCACCATCTGCGACGGCTCCAACGACGTTCTCTCACTCGTAGGAGGGTGTTTGGCAGCAAAGGAGTATCCGAGGAAGGCGCGGTAAGGCAAGAGAACGGGGCGGCCGGCTTGAGCGTGTTCGTGGTCCGGCTCAAGCCGGCCGCCCCGTTCTTTGAAATCCAGAAAGACGCAGAAGAATAGGGAAGGAATCGACTGATCCCGCCCGCAAGAAACAGGAAGTCCTCATATGCCGCTTCTATTGACTTATCAAGGGCTGATTCGCACGTTTTACTTGTAGACAAGGAGCTTAAATCGACGTGGCCGAAGAGAAGGAGATCACGGGGCGGATCATACTCGTGCAGGAAGAACGGTTCCGGATAGTCGACAACAGGGGGAGATCATTTCTTTTTGACCTCTCTCACCGGGCGCCCGTGACAAATCAGGACCTTATCAACTGGAGTAAGGCCAAAACCTGGCTTGTGGTGGAGTACGAGGGGGAACCGGAAATGGAATCGGGGATTGCCCACTCAGTAAAAGCGGTTTAGAAAGCACCTCGGATAGCACCCACGCGGAAGCAACGAGAATCCCCAAAAAAATCAGGAATGAGGGCATTCACGAGGGAGGAGGGGGGCATGAGTGAACATATGCAGCAGAAGATGACTGCTCGGAACGAGCGGATTTTTGACGAAAACGGTGATCTTATAAGGAGATGAATCATGGAACCAACAGTGCGGCAAAAGCAACACCTGAGAGAGATGTCGGTTGCGGAACTCCTGAGGCGCATCCCCGAGGAAGCAAAACTGCTGATCAGGTCCCAGGCAATGCTTCTCAAATCGGAAATAGATATGAAGATCGGCCAATCGGTCAAGTACTCGATCTTCCTTTTGGCCGGTGTAATCATCGCGTGGCTCGGGATCATGGCTGCCGTAGCAACCGTCATCGTGGTGATCGGCCTGTTCATTCCTCTTTGGGCCTCGGCACTGGTGGTGACCCTTGTGCTGTTAATCGGCGGCGGCATACTCGCGCTCGCGGGCCTGGGCAAACTCCGCAAGATGGAATGGGTCCCTCGCAGGACCGTTGAAACCGTAAAGGAGAACATCCAATGGCTGCAAAAACAGAGCGCGTGACCGGGCTCGGGGAGAGGGATAAGGAGCAGTTGTCGGTCACTCCCGGACTGACCGATCTGCCCTCTTTTCAGAAAGAGCAGGATCTGGACAGGATAGCCACCGACATGAGCCTGATCCGTCAGGAAATGGAAAAGACCATAGCGGCCCTGAGGGAGAAGTTCACCAAGGAACATATCACGCAGGTGGCGGCAGGGACGGTCCGGGAGGTTATCGCCCAGCCCGGTTCCAGAAAGAAGGGGATCGTGGCGGCGGCAGTAATTTCCGGCGTCGGCTTGCTGCTATTGTCTATCAAGATCGTTTCTTACAGGAGGACGCGAAGGAGGCGCAGGAGAGCCTGAAGCCGTTTCCCGTCGCCTATTTTGACTCCTGCCCCTTTTTTCCGGCCTTGAGGTAATCGACGACCGCCCAGGCGTCATGTTCGCCTATCGTGCTGTAGAGGGCCGGATGTCTTCGGAATCCCAATCTTATCTTCGCGTACAGCTCGCCGTCGGTCTGGGATCGTACCTGAGGAGACCGAAGATCCGTGGGGAGGGGAGCGAAGCTTTGGCCTACGGTCCCGTGCCCGTCCAGGTTCGGCCCATGACATTGAATGCAGAAATAGGTATACGCCTGCACGCCTCGCCGGATCGACGCCCCTGTCGCTGCGACGGGGTTCTCGAGCGTTTTCGGGTCAGCGGCTTTAAGCGCCTGATAACCTCCCTGAACCGGGATTGTCCGCTGGTCCATTTCCGGCATTTCCTTCTTATACGTCCGAACCGATTCCTGGTCGCGCATCCTTGCATAATCGCAGCCGAAGATGCAGAGGAAGGAGAGGCTGACAATAAAGAACAATACCGTTTTCCCGGTCATCGCGGCTTGTCGTCCTCTTCTGATCGTTTTCTCCATTTGCCCGCTCTCGCTATTTCCCCGTCCGCCCGCGCTCGATTTCGTCTTTCTCCACCCCGGGAGGTCGTTCGAGCACATGCTGAGGCTCGGGCTCCCCGATACCCTCGCCATAGGGAAAGGTGGAGTAGACCGATTGGCCGGGGGTATCCTCGATGCTGCCGAAATCCCAATCGGGCGGGCCCTTGTCGCCCACAGTAAAAAGGGCAAAAAGACCGTAAAGCACAAGGGCGACAGAGATCCCGCACACAATGAGCCACCCCTGGATGACCTGCCGCTTAAAATGGTGTTCGGCGGCAACCTGCTCCTGGACTCCCTCGCGTATTCTCTCTTTGCGACCTTTGAACAGCCATGGGAGCACGAGCAGGACGGCGCCGTACACGAAAGTCTTCAACAGGCTCCTGAGCATCGCCATTTCCCACTCCCCGGCATGCCTTTGTCCTTTTGAGGCCGGTACCGCTTTCCTAGATCGGCCCCCGCACCCCGACGAAAATGATGTAGCAGACGGTCCACACAATAAAACCGACATAAATGAAAATAATGAATGCAGGGGCCGGGAAATTCTTTCCCCTGATACCGTCGGGATAACGAAAATCCTGCTGTGCCCTCTCATCCGCCCGCTCACTCGAGTACCTGTAGGCAGTGAAGGCGAGATAAAGGATTATGGCCAGCACCAGACCCAAAAAAAGCCCCAGGAGCCAGTGCTGGTAATCGAGAAGGTGGAAGAACCGCATAACTACAATCCCCCGTGTCCCTTAATCAGCACCAGCAGTAATGTTATGACCAGACTTGCTCCGGCCGCAGCCATGATGCCGGCCAGTACATAGACTTCGAGCGTGACCTTTCCCGGATCCGCGACCCCCGGCCCCTGAACGCGGTCATCCAAAGGCAGAAAGCGGGCCCGGGCCTGCTCGGAGAACTGGCCGCTGCCGAGGGCCCACGCGAACAGCGCGAGGCTTGCAACGAGGCTTGCGAGCATCAGGATTATCCACGGAAAATAGTAGAACACCTATTTTACCCCCCTGCTTGTCTCATATGAGGCGGGAATGCCTGTCGGCGGTTTCCCGGCATCGGATTCACCTATGAATGTCACCGCCACGTAGTCCCCCACGTTCCAGATCTTTTCCGATTCCAATTCCCTTTTGAAATACATCATGCCGGTCCCCGTTATACCGTTCATGATCTGGTAGTAGAGTATGCCTCCCGAAACGCCCCTCCCCTTCAGGATCGTGAAGTTGAGCGGCGGCGGATAAAGGTAACGCTGAGCAGGCCCCATGCCGTCTCCTATTGCGCCGTGACAGCCAATACAGAAGCTCTCGTAGATGCGCTTTCCCCTTGCCAAGCCGACCGTCGTTGTGGGATAAGGGTTGGGGAGAGTTTTCCAGCCGTCCGGGACCCAGGAGTGGAGCCAGTCGACATTTTTGTCAGGTCCGGACTCGTAAGCAGCAATTGCCTGCCCTTTCCAGTAGCGCTGCCGTTCTACCCGCAGGTCGGCATCGCGAAAACCCAGGGCCTGCTTGTATGCGATGAGGGCCCTGATCTGGTCCGGCCCAAGGAACTCAAAGGCGGGCATGATGGACTCGGGGCGTGTGTAGCGGGGATTGATGAAATGGGCGAGGTGCCAATCGTCGGGACGCTCTCCTCCTTCCTGGGAAAGATCGGGACCTGTCCGCTCGGAACCGAGCAGATGGGGCCGGTCCTGCACATAGTCACCGGACCGGGCGATGCGCTCGGCTCCATGTTCCCAATCGATATTCCTGATGAACTGGGTATGGCAAAAGGTGCATCCATTTTCAACGTAGATTTTCCGGCCCAGGTTCTCCAGTTCTGTTCGTGGACGAAATATGTCCGACGGCGTCTCCTTGATGGTTGCCCAGGGCACGATCACTGAAATGAGCAGAACGGCGGTAAAGACAACGAGACCGCCGCCGATCAGGAGGGAGAGATCCATTCTCATATATCCGGTCTCCTGATTTTCGCGCTGTAGAGACTCATCCAGATGTTGTAAAGGCCCGTGAACGCGCCCACCACAATGAGCATCCCGAAAATAAGGCGAAAGATGAAATAAGGATGAAGCTCGGGCAGAATGACGTAGACGCCCTCGCCGTTAAGCCAGCCGTTGCCCTGTATAAGCCCGGCCATGGTGAGGACGAAGAAGAAACCGGAAAGGCCGATCAGGATCAACCAGTATTGAATATCAGCCAGTTTCTCACTGTAAAGCGGTCTTCCTGTTATTCGGGGAATAATGAAATACATGCCGCCGATGGCAATGAAACCCGAGAACCCGAGAACCGCAATGTGCGAATGGGCAATGACCCAGTTAGTGAGATGGGTAATGCGCTGCACGATAGGGAGCGACTGAAAAGGCCCCTGAAGGCAGACGATAAGATACCACACAAGCCCTGCAAAAACCCATTTCGCCCCGATATTTGCATGGATGCTCGCGAGTTTTCCATGCACCGTCAGGTAGAGATTTGTCAGTGCCGTAAGCACGGGAAGGAGCATGCCGATCGAGCCGGTGACGGATATGACCTTGAGCCAGGTGGGGGTAGGGGTCTGGAGCAGGTGGTGGGCGCCGATGTGGGGATAAAAGATGAGGATTGACCAGAATCCGAGCAGCGACAGGGTATGGCTGAAGAGCGGGCCACCCGACGCGATGGGTACGATATAGTAGGCGAGACCCACGGCGAGGGGCGTCAGGAACAGGCCCACGATCCCATGGCCGTAGAACCATGCGAGAACGCCGTCCGGAATGCCCGTAATGGCGCCGGTCATGGGATGCCACACTGCGTTGCCGAAGAAATAGATCCAGAAGATAAAGATCACCGCCGCAAAGGTGTACCAGATGGAGACGTAAAGGAGCTTCTCTTTTCTTGCCCGCACGGTCCGGTAGATGTTGTAAAAGGTGATCAGCCACGCGATCAGCACGAGCACGTCAATGGGCCAGATATACTCGGCGTATTCACGGCCCTGGCTGTAGCCCATGAGAAGGGTGATCGTGCCCCCGGCCACCGCAATGTTCCACAGCCACGCCGTGATCCTGCCGAGAAAGCGGCTGTAGAGAGGCGTACGGGCAAGGCGGGGAATGTAATAATAGATGGCACCCAGGAGAGCGGAGCCGACGAACCCGAAGATCATGCCGTTGGTATGGGTCGGTCTCACCCGGCTAAAGACCAGCCACGAAATGTTCTTGTAGAGGAAAAGGTCGGGGGCTATCATCCAGGACGCGAGAAGGAATCCGCCGATGGCGAAGACGACGAACCAGACAGCAGACGAGATAAAGAAGCCGCTCACGGTCTCATAGGCTTCATCGGTCTTGAACATTGCCATCGGGTCTAACCTCCTGCTTTCACCTGTGACACCCTAACCAGCAGTCGATCTGCGCATTCATCTTTCTGTGGCACGTGATACAGAATCCCATCTGGAATTCGACGCGCCGGAGCCTGTCTTGGGCCCGCACATTGCCGTGACAATTGGCACAGTCGAGCCCGGCCAGCAGCACATGGGGTTCGTGCCGAAAGTAAACGAACTCCGGCACCCAGAACACCCTGGTCCAGGGGACCGGCCTTTTCGAGTCGAGATAGGCCCTTTCGCGCCTGATCTCCGGATGGGCCGGTATTATGTACTCGTGGCAGTAGAAACATGTCTGGACCGAAGGGATACCGGCGTTCTGCGACCGCTCCACATAGGGATGGCAGAACCGGCAGTCGATCTGCTTTACCCCTGCATGTACGCGGTGGCTGAAAGGTATCGGCTGGACGGGGCCAACCCGGGCGGCCGGGTAGGCACGGTAAAAATAGAACATGACGGCAAAAAGGAGTCCGATGAGGACCATCCATTGGTATCCTCTTATCCTCCGAGGTCTGGCCGTCGGCAGGCCGTTCTCAGCCATAGCACCTCGCCGGTCTTTCCCCCTCACTCATGGTTTCAATGTTCCTTCCCCTTCCTGAAGGAACCGGTGAAAAAGGGGGTCCGATATGGGGACAACAGGCACCCGGGAAAGGAAGAGCGTGATGCACAGCCACACGAGTCCCACGAATCCGGCAGAAATAAACACCTCCAGCGGGCCGAAGGGAATCACCTCCCCCTCCCATAAAGACGGCACGACCAGAAGGAAACGTTCCATCCAGATGCCCGAGAGGATGACGATCGTAAGACATATCATCGGCATACGTTTTATCTTGACCTTCCTGCTCAGAAGCGTAAAGAAGGGGATGAGGAAGATCATGAGAAGCACGGCCCAGGCGACGGGCCTCCAGGGATACATCCTCGCGCGGTGAATCACGAACTCGGCCTCCTCCGGGAGATTGCCGTACCACATTACCAGGAACTGGGAGTAGAAGAGATAGCCGGTGAATATGCAGAAACCGAAAGTCAGTTTTCCGAGGTCGTGAAACTGACGCGGGTGCAGGTACATGCTCAAGCCCAGCCGATGCCGGGCCAGGAGCGCAAGAAGGTAAAGGGCCGCAATGGCACTGTAGAAGGCCGCGGTAAAGTAGTATGCGGCAAAGAGCGTGCTGTACCATTCAGGATCGAGAGACATGATCAGATCGATTGAGAAAAGGGAGAGGATAAAGGCGTATGCTGCGGGCAGAACCGGAGAAAACCGCCATTGCCGGCCGAACAGCCCCGTGTACGGATAGCCGGGATGAACGGGCGGCTGTCCCTGCCTCAACCACTCCCGGTCTGCTTTGACCGAAAAATGGACGAGCACCAGGGAGAGCACGGTGAGCGTGAGGAGGCCGGCCCCCTCGCGGGCAAACATGAAAGGCGCGTTGAGATAGGCCTGCTTTTCCGCGACCGGCTCGCTTATCCAGGGGAAGATCTTCTCCCTGCCGAACCAGAATACCCAGAAAAGAACGAAAGAAACCGGGAGATAGGCGGCGAAGGATTCTGCTAACCGTTTGAGCGGCCGTCCCCAGACGGCCTTCGTGAGATTGAGCACTGCGGAAAAGAGAACTGCGCCGAAGGCAAGGCCTGCCCAGAAAACGTAGTTGACGAGATAGATCTGCCATGTCCTGAGCGCCTGATCCCCGGCAACGCCAATGATGAAGGCGACAGCGCCTGCCACGGTCAGAAGGGCCGAAACAACGATCCACGTTACCGGGGTACGAGGACGGTACGTCATGTGGTCAGGCAGAGACACGGCGTACCTCCTCAGCGCCCTTCTCCCGCAGGATCTTCTCTATCTCCTCTTTGTTTCCCGGCATCGCCGTTACAAGGATGCCGAACCTGTGTCCCGAGAATCTCTCGTCATACCCGGTGTCGGGTGCCGGTTGCGGCAATCCCGATTTGAAGACCCAGGAAACAAAGCTGGAGAGCGCCGCAAAGAGGATGGTGCCTTCGAACGCCACCACAACCCACGGTACCCATGCGAGCACCGGCTTGCCCCAGACAATAAGCTTGAAGCTGAGGTGGGCATGGACGGCGAGAGCAACGAGGCTGATTCCTCCCACGATGCCGCCGACCAGGGTGAAAAGGCGCGTGAGGCTCGGCCGCGGACTGAGCAGGTCCTGCATTTCCTCAAGGCGTACCGGCGAAAAGGCGGAACGGACCTCGTATCCCTTTTTCTTGAGAGTGCGCAGGCATGAGAGAAATTCGTCCACATAGAGGAAAATCCCGAGAAGGGCGTGCTCATTCTTCACGATGTATCCCTCCCTTTGCCGTGGGGATTTGAGAGTCCTTCTTCACTTCCACAATGGGGATGGAAGGCAGGAATTTTGCGAAGAGCATGAAGGCGAGGAGAAGGAAACAGAAGGTGGCCAGGGTGTAGCCGAGCTCCGTCCAGTTGGGCCAGTAGAAACCCCACGAGTAGGGCAGGAAATTCTGGGATAAGGACTGGATGACAATGATGAATCTTTCCCACCACATGCCGATATTGATAAAGATGGAGATGACAAAAAGGTAAAGGGGCGTGGTCCGGAATTTGCGGAAGAAAAAGAACAGGGGTACAATGACCGCGCAAAAGATAACCAGCCAGTAAGCCCAGGCATAATACCCGAGGGCCCGGAAATCGAACAACTGCCTCTCGAAGACGTCCCCGCTGTACCAGGCGATGAAATGTTCGACCATGTACGAGTAGCCGAGGATGAAGGCTGTCAGGATGGTGGTCTCCGCGATCAGTTCCAGCGTCCTGGTGGTGATGATATTCTCGACGCGGAAAAAATGTCTCATCGGGATGAGCAGGGTGAGGACCATGGCAAGACCCGAATGGATGGCGCCCGCCACGAAGTAGGGCGGAAAGATCGTGCTGTGCCACCCCGGTTGTATGGGCAGGGTAAAGTCAAAGGAGACGACGGTGTGAACGGAGATCACCAGAGCGGTCGCCAGCCCCGACAGGAGGAGATAGGAGGTCGCGTAATGATGCCACTGCCTGTGTGATCCCGACCATCCAAGGGCAAAATAACCGTAGATCTTGCGGGCGATGCCGTGGGTCCGGTCCCGAATGACGGCAAGGTCCGGGATGAGCCCTGTATACCAGAAGATGAGGCTCACCGTGAAGTACGTGGAGACTGCGAGGAAATCGAAGATCAGGGGCGATATGAAATTGGGCCACACTTCGCGTTGATCAGGGTAGGGGAGAAGCCAGTAGAAGATCCACGATCTGCCGAGATGGATCAAGGGGTAAGACCCGGCGATGAGGATGCAGATCATGGTCATTGCCTCGGCGCTTCGGTTGATGGACGCCCGGAAGCGGGCGCGGAACAGATAGAGGATCGCTGAAATGAGGGTGCCGGAATGGGCAAGCCCGATCCAGAAGACGAAGTTTGCGATGAGGATACCCCACATTACCGGCGGCCGAAGACCGGTGGCACCCATTCCTGTGGCAATGATGTAGCCCCAGCAGAACAGCCCGTACATAAGGCCGAGGAAAAGGAGCAGTATGACGAACCAGTAGTGGAGCGGCGGCCGCCACAGGGTGCCGAGTATTTGACGATCCACATCCTTGAATTTTATGTCCATGTTTGATTAGTCCCTGAAAGCAGGACGACCCCCATCCGTAATCCGTGCCCATCCCTCTTGAAGGGGAAGGGCCGTTTTTTACCCGTCCCACTGCCGCGTGATCTTCTTCAGATATATCACCGCCGGTTTCGTGTTGAGCCGCCCGAGGACCTGATAGGCCCGGCCCTGGTTGAGCAGTTTTGAGACCTTGCTCTCCGGGTCCATGAGGCTCCCGAAGGTGATGACGTCAGCCGGGCAGGTTTGGGCGCAGGCGGTGGTAAACTCCCCATCCCGGAGCTTTCGCCCTTCCGCTGCTGCAGCGGATTTCGCCTCCACGATTCTCTGGATGCAGAACGAGCACTTCTCCATCACCCCTTTCTGGCGCACGGTGACGTCCGGGTTAAGCTGCCATTCCAGGGGATGATCGTGTTTCCAGGTAAACCAGTTGAATCTCCTGACCTTGTAAGGGCAGTTCTGGTTGCAGTCGCGCGTACCGATGCAGCGGTTGTACACCTGGTTGTTGATCCCTTCCGGGCTGTGCTGAGGTGCAAAGACGGGGCACATCGACTCGCACGGCGCGCTGTCGCAATGTTGGCAGAGCATGGGGAGGAAACGGGCATAAGGCTGCTCCGTCTCAAAATAGCGCTCGATGCGGAGCCACGACATCTCGCGGCCCAAGAGGACATTCTTCTTCCCCACCGTGCCGACATTGTTCTCCGCATAACAGGCGACCACGCAGGCCTGGCACCCGATGCAGCGGTCGAGATCGATGACCATGCCCCATCGGTAATCAACGTGCGGATGGGCGGGATAGAAGTCCCTGTCCTTCGAATATCCGGAAGGCAACGGCATTATGATGTCCGGCATATCCTTCCGGGTATTGCGGTATTCCTCGAACGGAAGGCTCCGGGCGAGCTGCCTGCGGTGCTGGTGCGCGCTCCCGTCGGTATGTGCGATAAGGACTGAATCACCCGTCTTTTCGATGGTGACCGAGGACAGGGAACGGATGAGACTCCCTGCCTGATCGAGCTCACCGGAAAGGAGCTGCATCGGGTTGCCCATGTCAGACACGGCGTAACGGCCGAAGGCATCGGTATGGCCGAGGCCGACAGGAAGGGCGAGGGTGCCCGGCAGCACGCCGAAATAGGGAAATGCGGGTGCCCGGATGGTCCTGTCACCTGCGCGAATCGCCACGAGGTCACCTTTTTTGACAGCCAACGCTTCAGCCGTCGCAGGATTGATCTCCACCCAGCCGTCCCAGGTGATCATGGTAACGGGATCGGGCGTCTCGCGCAGGAAGGGGCGGTTGGCGGTGCGGCCGTCGAAGAACTGAATGGTCGGGTAGAGGATGAGATCGAAGGTATCAGGCTTTCCCTGACCGTTATCATTGGCCGGCAGGGACAAGGCGATGCTTTTTGCGGAACCGGCAGGGGAAGCGGGTACCGTACCGTCCCGCCAGACACCTCCGCGCCGGAGGCTTTGCTGCCAGAAGTCCTCGGAAAAGGACGCGTCTCCTGCTTCTCCGGCCCGGCCCTTGCGCTTTTGATCCCATGCCCTCCGCAGCACCTCGTAGAAGCTGCTCTCGGGAAAAGACGATTGTCCGGCCAATTTCCTGCCCGTCGAAAGCAGTATGTCCCCGAGGTGCCTGGTATTAAATATCGTCCCCATCGCGGGTTGGAGAAGCCCGGTGACATTCAGGCGAGGGCTGTAATCCCCCCACGATTCAAGA
>MVRP01000075.1 GCA_002067405.1 Syntrophorhabdaceae bacterium PtaU1.Bin034
CGAGCTTGGATAAGGAACTGCAGGACAGCATAGAGACCACCAGGGCCGCCGGTCTCTGGCAATAGGAAAGGGATTGCGGTATACCCTATCGGACCATCCGGGCATTTTTGCCGCATGATTTGTCCAATTTGGTCACATCGCCCCCGAGCCGGTCTTCTGGATTGTGCTGTTTTCCTGTTGCAATATGCTACCTCTTGTAACAGAGATAAATATCACATGAGCGTAGCCATCCGCATAGACGATGAATTATACAATGAGGCCAGGAAGAGCGCGGAAGCCGAAAGCAGGACCGTTCCCCTGCGGGTGGCTTACTGGGCCCGGATCGGGAAAGCTGCCCTTGACAACCTGGATCTCCCGGGTGAGTTGATCCGGGACATCCTGGCGGCGAAGAAGCAGGGCCAGTTCGAACCTTTCGAATTCAGCGCTGAAAAATGAACGTTGTTCAGTCGCCATATTTCAGGCGCGCCTACAAGAAGCTTCACCGTAATCAGGTCAAGCCGGTCAACGACGCGATCAGGCATATCTTGTCAGATTCGACATGCGGCGAAGAAAAGAAAGGTGACCTGACTGCTGTGCGGGTATACAAGTTCCGCGTCTTGGACCAGCAGTTCCTCCTAGCCTATGAACATGATGAACAGATGCTCTTCCTGCTTGGCCTGGGGCTTCTATCGAGATCTGAAAGGGCTCCGGTAGGGCCGAATACTGTCCTTCTAGCTGGTTCTCAAGGGACTCCAACAGGTCGAAAGGACCCCTTCTGAAGGAGGTTTCTAAAATAATGAAGAATAATCTCATCAGATACAAGAACTATCACGGCTCGGTGAACTACAGCAACGACGACTTCCTCTACGGGAAACTCGAGGGGATCCTTGACCTCGTGAGCTATGAGGGCCACCGGGACGTCGAGTCACTGAAGAAAGCATTTAAAGACACCGTCGACGACTACCTGGACACTTGTAAGGATGCCGGCCGGGAGCCGGAACGGCCGTTCAAAGGAACCCTCAACATATGGGTAAGCCCATGGTCGCGTTCAAAGCTATGGAAAAAGGCATCACCTCAACAAATATGTCGCGGAAATCCTCGAGAAAGCAAGCGGATACAGGCGGCCGCCGTCATGACATTCACGGCTCTTCGATCAACGAATATCTCAGCCCGACAGCGACGCCCAATTTCTTTATTTTAACAGGGGAAAGTCTTTCAGCTTTTTTCATGATGTTCAGGAAATTCTTATCCGCAGACAAGCGCCTGACGCCATCAGTCGCATACCCCGCGAGCAACCAGGGCCCTGCAGGATTCCGGGTCATCGGTGCATGCGGCGGCGATACATCTGAACAGCCGCGGCGAGGCTGCACTGCGCGATACGTTGTACAGTTTTTCTATCCGCGTCGCGTGCATCAGGGTACAAGCAATCATCTCGACAAATTTGACGAGACTCAAGCCTCTTTGCTCCCTGAGATATCTGATAAAATCCCAGATGGCTTCAGGCTCGTTGTTGTCGGCATTGTTGTTCATTTCGTTTGTCCCGCTACGATATTATAGAGATCGTTGGAATATACCACAATACGTTGACTTTCTAAAATCGTCTGATGGTGTTGTCAACCCGCAGTTTCCGGAGTATCTACTCGTCTTTCTTTTCCTCTTTTTTCTTTCCTGCCTCCGGCGGTTCATCGCTGCTATTGTACACGATCATGCCGCAGCATATTGCCATATATCCATACCCGAACGAAAGGATCTTCACTTCCTTACCGCAGTTCGGGCATTTAACAGTTGCCATGTTGAGATTATAAGCTATTGGAGTTATTTTACAATGAGGAAATCACAGACGAAGGCGGGGAGAGTTGACCCCCGGGCCGGGAGATTTACGTATCTTACATGCTGGACAATGGTACTGTAGGGATTTCACTGGATACGTATTGGCAGATCACACCGTCGGAATCCATTCCGATTCTACTTCAGGATCTCGAACTGGTCGATAATGTCGGCTTTAAGGCTATGCCGGCCACCCGATCTGATGCGTTGAAGGATTTTGTCCGCCGAGGGTATGACATGGGCCCGTTCCAGACCAACCAAAAACCCGTAGGTAGATACAACATGAACCGGATAGACGCCAAAAAAGGAAGGGCCCGCCGTCTGCTCGTCTTCGAAAAGAAACAAATACGGCCCGGGCTCCAGTTGCTTCGATTTGATCGCCTGTAATACTGACTCTTCTCCCTGATCGGCAAACTTCTTGTGATCATACTTCCCGACGGACTCCAGCGCTTTTCTTGCTTCGCCTATCTTTGTCGCGACGACCTTGATCTGCGTCCTGTGTTTCCGGTACCACTTGTTAATAACAGCTGCGTCTTGAAGCTCATCCTTCCTGTAGGTGGCTTCAAAAAGCACCTGGTCCGTCATGACGACAGGGAGTTTTGCTTTAAAGATCAGTTCCAGGCAATCTTCTCCCCCGTGAGCAAGGCTGATAAGCGGAGATGCGTCCGGGAGGAGCAGTTTGACTTTCTCCCTCTTAATACTCATCGATTTCCCCCGAATTGAAGGCGATCGCCCGCGCAACATATTCGCCTTCTTTCTCTGCTCGCTCACGACCGACCTCCGGCCACGAAATTCCATATTCATTCATCAGGGATGTAAAGGTTTCGAGTTCCACCGGGTCAAGTCCGATTGCCCGCATTGCCTCGGACCTCTTGAGCTGTCCCGAGGAGTAGCTCTCAAGAGTTTCAATAATCTTTTTTTCATCAGGTACGTTATCGACCATTCGGTTGCTTAAGCCCAGGTGTTCAGACAGAAGACGCCTCACCATCTCACTGACAGACGTCCTATCCTGCAAAGCCTTCGATTTCGCGGCCATCATCAGGGAGTCATCCAGATTCAATGTGTAAGGTCTGAGCATAAACCCCTCCATCAATAAGAGCTACCTCTTAAGCATATACATAATTACGTATAGGTCAAGGGGCCAGTGTTAGGGTTAACTACATAGCGAGTTGCCTCTCGATAGTTTTGATTTCGACTTCGAGACAGCGCACAGCCTTCTGAAGGTTCCTAAAGAGTGACTCCTTCCCTATGAGGGAAAAGAGATATGCCCCATAGCTCTCTCCCGACGATTCCCAGGGGTGCAGGAAGAAAACCACCGAATAGCGGTGCTGTTGTTCGACCTGGTGCCTGACTTTTGGTTGAATGCCCTGATGCAGTGTCTTTAACAGATTCTTTTTGTAGAGAATCATGTCGAGATATGCCTGAATTGCGATCATGAAGACCAATGCTTGTTCCCGGTTTTCACCGTTCTCCGCAAAAGAGTCTATCTTGATACTTACATGATTGATATTTGGGAATAGCCTGAACATAGCCGTTCTCCCCTCCTTTCTCAACAGGGTATTTCCTTGACAGTCCGGCCTGAGCTCTTGGTCTCATCTTTTGCAATTCCCGTGCTATTGCACCGTGCTCTTTGACATCTCGAAACGCCGCGGTGTATGCATGCAATACTCGCAATCACACCTGACCCTTTATATCAGACGTGTGGAACGGTCCTCGGTCCGGGTACGGGAACGATATTCGCGGGCATAACCTGGAGACTGCCCATTTTGGAACAGAGTTGCCGAATGTAACGAGATGTCGAAAAATGCAACACCTCCAGCCGCCTTTCACAGCTGACCTGCGGGATCAATTCCAACAACCGTGAGCCATGTTTTGGATGCCATTGTTCGATGCTTTGTGTAGCTGGCATATCCTTTGCAATCGATTAGTTTGCCGGATTATGGGACCGGAAGATTACCGGTCTTAACTCCAGGGATTCGGCAACGGGCGTGTTTGGGCTGACAGGAGACAATTTCCAGGTCAAGGAGGTCTCGTTGATATGAATACTGAAAGAACGAACCGCGCGATAACAGAAATAACAAAGGTTGTCGCCCCCACAGAAGTAGGATTTCTGGTCGTCTACTACCTCGGAGACAGGCAGATTGCGAGCGAATCATACGATCTTAACGGCGTTCTTGTCTACTGCTCCGGTTCAGTCCCCGACGGCGTCGTCAGGCAGTATTACGGAGACGGCACAGTCAAGGAACAAACGGAGTTCAGGGACGGCAGCGCTCGCGGCAAGAGTACGAAATATTACCCGGAAGGAGAGGCGTTCGAGAAAGCACGCACTAACGGGTCATGAGGCATAGTCCCGCAAAGACATACCTGCGGGAAGGCCAACTCTGGCTGAAAGCGGACTCAACGGCGGCGGTGATCCAAACAAAAAAATGCAATCCAGCTTATTGAACGGTCTCGGGATAGGTAATAGTAACCCCGTTTACTTTCGCCCAGAGAGTTATTTTATGCGGTTTGGTGATCTTCTCGCTCATAATGTCTTCTACCTCTATGTTGCGAACCATTAAGGCATCCCCTATAAGTGACCTGTGACATCGCCAGGGAACCGCTTCCGCGCACATAATTACCGTTTGTTTCAATTTGGAAGTTTCGATGAGTAATTCAATGCCTTTTTGAAATTCCGGCGTCTGCATATAATCGGCAAAACCGCGAAACGATAAATTTATCCACCCGGCATTAACGGATGCCTTAGTCGTATGACGCAACCCTCCAAGCTCTCCCAGGTGGAGATATTCAATCTCATGCTGCTCTAATTCGAGTTTCAATTGAGTTTCGTCAAATTGTGGATTATGGCGGGATCTGGGGATTGTACGTACATCAGCTACTAATTCGATCTTATACGCTTGAAGGATTTTGATAAACCGGTCTATCGAATGTGTTGAGTGACCAATTGTATAAATCGTGTTGTTCTTCATAAAATCCCCTTTTCGTGCAATTTGTCCAAGAGCAAATGGAAATACACGAGGCCTTCAAATGGATGCCAGCAGGAGGTCATTCCCCTGATATCCTCGTAGCCTGGCTTTTTATCCGTATGAAATAATCGCTGGAGATTATTCTTCGCTCCGACATCATCGCCAGGAAAAATGTCCACTCTTCCCAAGCCTCGTAAGAGAAAGTATTCTGCCGACCACAACCCTATACCGCCCAGGGATGAAAGGAATTCAATCGCTTCCTCATTGGTTAATTCCTCCAGATTGGTCAGGTCTATTTTATCATTCGCGACATTGATCGATAGTTCCCGAAGAGCCCAGACGGTTAAATCCAATCGAAACGGAGGTACAAAGGGAAGAGTAAACGTATCATAAGCCATATTTTAGTATTTATGCCCCAACATTTACTGAGTAGCGCAAGGGATTATTGCTTCCCATGCTCGCCTTCAAGAGCTTTATAACAGATCTTGCCTTAAATCAAGTACGACCTTGTAAATTGTTTTATAAAAGGACCACACGAGGAGGATAGAGATATGGCCGAAAACAGCTACTTCCGCGGGCACTCTCTCCTTGCAATAGCTTATCTTATTGTCTAAAATGAAACACTAGACGAAATGAAAACCGTGGACGACATCAATCGCGAAGCGCAGACAGATTTACGCGAGCGTGTCAAAGAGCTTTCGTGCCTTTACAACATCGCTCATCTTGCCAGTCAGAAAGACATTACAATGAGTGACATGCTGAAGGGAGTGGTGGAGGGTCTTCCATCGGCCTGGTTGTATCCCGAAGCAGCCTGCGCAAGAGTAGTCCTCGACGGTCGTTCTCACTGCACCAACAATTATCGGCGATTGTGTCATCGCCAGACTGTACCCATCGTGATCAATGGAAAGCTCCGGGGCTACATCGAGGTAGGCTATTCCGATAAAAGACCGAGAAGGGACCATGGACCCTTTCTCAACGAAGAGCGAAACCTTCTGGAAGCTGTGGCAAAGGAGGTCGCAATCGTCATAATGCGAAAAGAGGCAGAGCAGGACAGATCGAAACTTGAAGAACAACTCAGGCACGCCGACAGGTTGGCCACCGTCGGGCAACTCGCTGCCGGAGTTGCTCACGAGCTCAATGAACCGCTCGGGCATATACTGGGGTTTGCGCAGCTTGCACAGAAATGTCCTGATCTACCGACACAGGCCCAGGCGGATATCGGCAAGATACTGTCCACGTCCCTCTATGCCCGGGAAATAGTCAAGAAACTTCTCATCTTTGCCCGCCAGATCCCACCCCAAAAAGGGAAGGTGAATGTCAATCACCTCGTCACCGAAGTCTTGAATTTCTTGGAATCTCGCTGTGTCAGTAACGGGATCAACGTGGTCTGCGGTTTTTCATCGAATATCCCGGAGATCGACGCAGACGGCTCACAACTCAAACAGGTGTTTGTCAATCTCATCGTCAATGCCTTGCAGGCCATGCCGGACGGGGGCTGTCTGAGGATCAATACACGCGGGGAATCCCGAAAGGTTTCCGTTGTAGTGGAAGATACCGGCGTTGGGATGGAGCAGGAGATTCTCGACAAGATATTCACTCCCTTTTTTACCACGAAAGAGATCGGATTGGGTACAGGGCTTGGACTGCCGGTATCCCATGGAATTATTGCATCACATCAGGGCACGATAAGAGTGGAAAGCAAGGCTGGCAAGGGAACGGTGTGCACGATAGAATTGCCCGTCAAGAGGGTAAGACGGTACAGGAATGAGGCGCGTGATGCGCTCTTCTGACCGTAAAGACTCCATCCTGGCGGTAGATGACTCTCCGGCGACGCTGGAACTGCTCCAGAGAAATCTCGCTGCCGAGGGATACGTGGTGTTCACAGCTGCCAATGCGGCCGAGGCCATCAAGATCCTCGACGTTACCCCCATCGATCTTGTAGTCACAGATCTCAAGATGCCGGGTTTGAGCGGCGTGCACCTCGTGAGGCATATTCGTGAGAACTTCCGCGACATGGAAGTGATGATAATCACGGGCTACCCGAGCGTGAAGGGTGCCGTGGAGGCGATGAAGACGGGAGCCGAAGAGTATCTGGTAAAGCCCTTTACCGATGAGGAGCTTCTATCCGCTGTGGCCCGAACCCTCAATAAGCTCCACATGCGGAAGACGATTCATAGACTCCCGAAGCAGAAACCCGTTGCCACGGACGGTCTTGTTGGTGAATCTCCGGCAATGGCCACAGTCAGAGATTTCATTGCCAGGGCTGCACATACTGCTGCGACGGTGCTGATCTTCGGTGAGAGCGGTACCGGAAAAGAGCTTGTCGCACGGGCCATACACTATGGCAGCAAGAGGATCTCCGCGCCGTTTGTCCCTGTCAATTGTGGGGCCATCCCCGGAGAACTCCTCGAGAGCGAACTCTTCGGACATATCAAGGGTGCCTTCACGGGAGCCACTGAGACCCGTGCGGGTTTTTTTCAAACTGCGGATGGGGGAACCATTTTCCTTGACGAGATAAGCGAAACGAGCCTGGCCATGCAGGTCAAGCTCCTGCGCGTTCTTCAGGATAAAGAGGTCTGCATGGTCGGTTCGGGGCGCACGAGAAAAGTTGACGTGAGAATCCTTGCATCTACGAATAAAGACCTCGCAACCCTTGTAGAAAAAGGGTTATTCCGGGAAGACCTCTTTTATCGCATCAATGTGATCAATATCGATCTGCCCCCGTTGAGAGAGCGGGATAACGATGTAATTCTCCTGGCACAGCACTTCATGAAGAAATATTCCGAGGAACTGGGAAAACCAGTGCACCGCTTTTCGGATCGTGCGCTGCAGATACTCCGCAAATATCATTGGCCCGGTAACGTGAGAGAGTTGGAGAATGTTATCCAACGCCTGGTGGTCATGACGGATGAGGATCCCATAGATGCCCCGGATCTCCCCGAACTCATGCGTTTCTCTGCTCTCGGCCATGGGAACCTCAACCGAACTCTCGCCGAGGTCGAGGCCGAATACATTCAGAACGTCTTCGCCAGCGTCAAGGGCAACAAGACGAGGGCGGCCGAAATCCTCGGGATTGACAGGAAAACTCTTCGCGAAAAGCTTTCCAGAACAGGGAAATCACGTTCCCGATAACGATCCGCCGGGATCGGGGTATATGTCCCCGGTGGTACAGAATTACCCGGCAGCTTTCATCCCGGCGCGACCTGCCCGGCATCACTTCTTCTTCTTTATCGTGTAACGGATACCACTCATAAGTGTTCAATATGCTATGACATCCAGCACGACTGCCGGAAAGAGAAGACCGGCATTCGCTCGCAGGAAAACATCGCGGCAAGGAAAATGCATCGTTCGCTCCGCAGAGTAATTAACCGAACTGAAAGGGAGACGTCCATGAAGAGTATAGCCAAGTCCAGGAGTGGGAAGGCCAGGCCTGTGCCCTCTCAAGCGAGCAGCTACGGGGGGTTGTGCCCCAATTGTGTGAACCTCGATATATGCTCTCTTGCCGCTGAGCCGAAGAGGCAAGTGCTTTTTTGCGAAGAGTTCGCCGGTGACGACGGCACCCCGGCACTGATCTCGCAGCCTGTCCAGGGACCAGCTGAAAGAGAGGTCGTCCGCGAGGGTACGGTACGGGATTATGCGGAAGACCACGCAGGGTTGTGCACCACATGCAGAAACTGGGATGGTTGTGTCCTCTCAAAGCATGAAGGCGGTGTGTGGCATTGCGAGGAGTATCAGTAAGGAATTACTGGTGGGAAACACGAGGAATTCGCTCGCAGGAGAAAGTCATATGGAAACGGAAAATATTCTCGACATCATACGCAAAAGCCAAGGCAAGGCGGCTATCATCTCCATCCTTGAGGACATACAGGAGAAATATACCTATTTGCCTGAAGAAGCATTGAGGCTTGTTGCCACCGAGACGGGATGTTCATTGACGGATGTCTACGGTGTCGCGACTTTTTACAAAGCCTTCAGCCTGAAGCCGCGAGGAAAGCACTGCGTATCCGCATGTCTGGGGACGGCCTGCCACGTCCGCGGCGCCGAAACCGTTGTTGCGGAATTCAAGGGGCAGCTGAATCTGCAACCGGGCGAGACGACCCCGGATAATGAGATCACCTTTGAAACAGTCAATTGCCTTGGGGCATGCGCGCTGGGCCCGATCGTGGTTTCGGACGGGCACTACCATGCGAATGTGACTAAGAGAGAGGTCAAGGACATAATCAAAGCAACCAGGGAGGGAACTCACGGATCCGGTGGTGCCTCAAAGGATTACGAGTTCTCTTTCGAGGCTTCCTGTCCTCAATGTGGTCAGAGCTTGATTGACGCCGCATACCGCATCGACGGACACCCTTCCATACGGATCGATGTCATGACTGATGTGGGAACCGGATGGATGAGGATACCATCTCTCTACGGCAACTTCGTTAAGATCTTAGAACATGCTGCCCCCGAGGATGCACTGCTGACACCCCTTTGCCCCCATTGCGGCGCAAACCTTCAAGGTAAACTCGGCTGTTTGGAGTGTAACGCCCCCATGGGGACGATGAATGTAGATGGGGGCGCGGGGATTATAAGTATCTGCTCCCGCAAGGGATGCAACGGACACATCCTTACTTTGAATGGAGCAACAATCTGATGAACGCACACAAGAACAAACTTACATCGATCGATGCATTCATGGCGCTGCAGGCGCGACTCGCCGCCCATAACGACGGGGAGATTCCAACCATCGTCATCCCTGCGGGTACATGCTGCCAGGCAAGCGGCGCGAATCTTCTGATACGCGTCGCCAAAAGAGAGCTTCTCCAGAAAAAGCTCACTGACAGGGTCCGCCTCCGCATCACGGGTTGCCACGGGTTTTGCGCGATGGAACCGTCGGTACTGGTGGAGCCGGCGCGGACATTCTATCCGAAGATCAACCCGGATGATATGGCGAGGATTATCGAAGCCGCATCGAAGGGAGAGATTATCACGGAGCTGCTTTTTGTCGATCCGGAGACAGGCCGGCCTGTCGAGAAACAGGACGACATACCCTTTTTCAGGAAACAGGTGCGGACGGTGATAGGACGAAATGAGAAGGTCGATCCCATCCGTATCCTTGATTACATTAGAAACAACGGCTATCTGTCCCTCGTGAATGTTATTTCCCGGGGGGACCCGCGGTTTGTTCTTGACGAGGTGAAAGCGTCGGGCTTGAGGGGCCGCGGCGGCGCAGGGTTTCCTACCGGCCAAAAATGGGAGCTCTTTGCTTCTCAAAAGAATGGTGCCGCGAAGTACCTTATATGCAATGCCGATGAGGGCGATCCGGGAGCCTACATGGATAGAAGCGTCCTGGAAGGTAATCCTCACAGCATAATCGAAGGCATGCTCATCGGTGCGTACGGTACAGGTGCGACAGAGGGCATCATTTACGTAAGAACAGAATATCCCATGGCGATAAAACACTTGAACACGGCCCTTAAACAGGCGCGAGACCTGGGCCTGCTTGGGAAAGACATCCTGGGAACAGGGTTCTCTTTTGATATAGAGATCGTGAAAGGTGCAGGCGCATTCGTGTGTGGAGAAGAAACAGCCCTGATAAGATCCATTGAAGGCCACATGGGGGAACCACGGCAGCGGCCCCCCTTTCCGATAGTAAAGGGTCTCTATGGGAAACCCACGATGATAAACAACGTCGAGACATGGGCCAACATTCCTGTGACAATAGCCATGGGAGGCCGATCATTTGCCGCGCTCGGGACGTCGGGGAGTTCGGGGACGAAGATCTTCAGCCTCGTCGGCAAGATCAAAAACACCGGGCTCGTCGAAGTGCCCATGGGAATGACCCTGAAGGAAGTTGTCCGGGATATCGGGGGCGGACCGGCGGGCAAAGCGGAGATCAAGGCGATCCAGACCGGCGGACCATCCGGCGGGTGCATTCCGGCGTCGAAGTTCGATTTGACGATTGACTACGAAACCCTGAAAAGCGTGGGTTCCATAATGGGATCGGGCGGCATGATTGTGATGGACAGCAATACCTGCATGGTGGACGTAGCAAAGTATTTTATGGGTTTCCTGAAGGATGAGTCCTGCGGCAAGTGTTTCACCTGCAGGAAGGGCACGCAGAGGATGTATGAACTCCTTGAGGACATAACTGTCGGCATGGGAACACCCGAGCACCTAATTGTTCTCGAAGAACTGGCCCTGGCAGTCAAGGATACAACGATGTGTGGACTTGGCCAGTCGGCTTCCAACCCCGTTTTGAGTACACTCAAGTACTTCCGCCACGAATACGAACGGCACATCCATGACAAGCGGTGCGATGCCTTTGTCTGCAAGCAGCTGGTGGGGGCGCCGTGCCAGGCGGCCTGCCCCGTGGACACAGAACCGTGGCGGTATGTCGCCCTTGTGGAAAGAGGAGATTACGAGGAGGCGTACCGGGTCATACGCGGCGCAAACCCTCTTCCCGGTGTGAGCTCCCGCGTGTGCGACCGAAAATGCGAAAGCCGGTGCAATCTTGGAGCGGGCGGTGGAGAAGCCATCGCCATCCGTGCGCTGAAGCGGTTTGTCACCGACCGGGTTGACGCATCAGTCTACCGCCCGGAACCCGGGAAAACCAGGGAGGAGCGCGTGGCGATCATCGGGGGCGGCCCGGCGGGATTGGCCGCCGCTCATTATCTTTCCCTTCTCGGCTACAGGGTCACAATCTTTGAGGCGGCAGACCGCCTTGGAGGCATGCTGACATGCACACTGCCTGCCTACAGGCTGCCGTCGCGTATTGCCAGGGAGGAGATAGAAAGCCTTCTTAATGAAAATATACAGATAGAGTGTAACCGCGCGCTTGGAAAGGACATGACGATAGAGGACGTTCTGGGCAAGGGGTTCAAGGCCGTGTTCATCGCCACGGGGGCTCATGAAAGCTGGCGTCTCAACCTGGAAAACGAGCATGTTGAAGGGGTTTACCCGTCAATAGACTTTCTCAAGAAGTCCAAAATGGAGGGAATTGAGCTCGCCAGGGGTCATGTCGGGGTGATCGGCGGGGGAAACTCGGCTGTGGACGCGGCACGTGTCGCACTTCGCCAGAAGGGCGTCACGGGCGTGTCCCTCTTCTATCGTCGTTCGCGTGACGAGATGCCCGCTTACGAAGAGGAGATTGAAGCGGCACTTGAAGAGGGTGTGCGAATCGAGACGCTAATCTCTCCCGTGAAGATAAAGGTGCGTCAGGAAGAGATCGAGACGGCGATAAAGGAGGGTATTGAACTGCACACCCTTGTTTCTCCGGTAAAGATCTTTTCCGAAGAAGGTCGCGTGGTCGGCATCGAATGTATAAGAAACAGGTTGGGAGAGGTCGATGCCACCGGGAGACGAAGGCCGGTGGAGGTACCTGGAAGCGGGTTTTCGCTGGCGTTGGACACACTCATCATCGCGATCGGGGAAAGACCGGAGAGCGGAACCTTTGCCTCCATGGGTCTGGAAGTGGACAGGAGCGGCAGGATAAAGGTCGATCCCAGAACGCTCAGGACGGGTCTTGAAGGGGTTTTTGCGGGCGGCGACCTGGTAACCGGTCCCAATACTGTCATTGATGCCATTGCGGCCGGGAAGAAAGCAGCCCAGGTTATTGATGGGTATCTTCAGGGCAGGGAAGTTTCGGAGCCGTCACGGGCCACGCTTCCGTCCGTGTTCATTCCGCCAGCGACGGTTGATGATTCCGAAGCGGGGGTTGCGGGCCGGGCCATCCCACCTGCAGTAGCACCCGACAAGAGAACAAAAAACTTCATCGAAGTGGAAATGGCTTTACCCGAAGATCACGCGCAGAGCGAAGCAAGGCGTTGCCTGCGATGCGATCTTGCTTTCACGAGGGAGGCATCAGCAGATCAATGAACGGTCGGACAAACTGGAGGTATCCTACATGATCACACTGACAATAAACGGACTTCGCGCGTCCGTGGAGAAAGGAACGACGATTCTTGAAGCTGCACGCTTTCTCGGTTTCCCCATTCCCACGCTCTGTCACCACGAAGGGCTAAGCCCTTACGGGGCATGCAGGCTTTGTGTTGTCGAGATAGGCGACGGCCCGGGGGCGAGACTCGTCTCATCCTGTACCTACCCGGCAGAGGAAGGATTAAAGGTCCGGACCGCTTCGGAGCGTGTTATAAAGGCCCGAAGGATGGTCATAGAACTTCTCCTGGCGTCGTGCCCGCAGTCCAAAGTGATCCAAGACATTGCATCGAAGCATAATGTGCGACAGCAGCGTTTTCGGCAGGAGTACGAGGACTGTATTCTTTGCGGGCTATGCGTGCGCATGTGTGAAGAACAGATGATGGCCAAGGCAATAGGGTTCCGCGGCCGCGGTAGTGGCAGAAGCATAGGTACTCCCTTCGATATACGTTCCGACGTATGCAGGTTATGCGGAGGGTGCATGCAGGTGTGTCCGGCCTGCCAACTGAGATGTACTTATACTGAACCCGACAAGGCGGTTTGCGGAGGCTGTGCTAATCTGAGCCCGCCCTGTGTCGAGAAAGAACAATTCCATGACATGATGTGTTACATGTCGCCCTGCGTGGCATGTGAAATAAGGAAAGACTAGGCGAAAGGAGAACCACATATGTCTTTTTCACGAGTGAACAGCTCAAGTGCAACCCTCACCAAGAACAGGACCGAGGATTCGATAACGTCCGCTTCGGGCATGTGCGTGACATGTGTCGACGGTTGCATCGGTATGTGCGAGATAGGGAAGTCAGCGTACCGCGGCCATGAGGTAATATATCCACAACCCTTTGGCGTCATCACTACTGCGGCGGAAAAGAAGTATCCCGTTGACTATTCGCACTTCAACATAATGGGCACCGCAGCGGGCGCCCATGGCATCGAAATGGATAGCGACAAGGCCATTTTCCCGGCCGTTGATCTCGAGGTGCACATAGGAAATGACGGAGGGCTGAAGTTTCGCTATCCCTGGATTATTTCGGGCATAGGTTCCACCAATATCGCCAAGAACAACTGGGAAGGGCTTGCAATAGGTTCCGCGATGTCGGGGACGGGTCTCACCATCGGCGAGAATGTTGTGGGAATGGATCCCGGAGCCGTCTTCAAGGACGGCAGGATCGTTGACACGGTGGACTTGAAACGCCGGGTGAAACTGTACAAGGACTACCAGCATGGCGGTTATGGCGCGATAATCGTTCAGGCAAACGTCGAAGACGGCCGTTTGAAGGTGCAGGAATATGCCATCGAAAAGCTCGGCGTTGAATGTGTCGAGCTCAAGTGGGGCCAGGGTGCAAAGGATATCGGAGGCGAGGTAAAGATAAAAGATCTGAAAAAGGCACAGATGCTCCACGAACGTGGTTATATCGTGCTGCCGGATCCGACCGATCGCAACGTGATAAAGGCTTTCCAGATGGGGGCGTTCAAGGAATTCGAGAGGCATTCGCGGGTGGGAATGGTAACGGAAGAATCATTCGCTGCGACAATAGATGGTCTCCGTAAGGCGGGCGCAAAATATATCTTCCTCAAGACGGGGGCCTACCGCCCTGCTGATCTGGCGCGGGCGATTTCATTCTCATCCAAATACAAGCTGGACCTTCTGACTGTGGACGCCGCCGGTGGCGGCACAGGAATGAGTCCGTGGCGGATGATGAATGAATGGGGCGTACCGCCTGTCGAACTTCATTCCCTCGTATATCAGTACGCGAAGCGGCTCTCCGACAACAACAGGCACCTGCCGGCAATTGCGATCAATGGCGGGTTTTCGTTCGAGGACCAGATATTCAAGGGTCTTGCTATGGGCGCACCGTTCGTAAAGATGGTGGGAATGGCCCGCGCGCCGATAGCGGCGGCCATGGTGGGGAAGACGATAGGACTGTCTATCGCGGCGCAGCAGGTTCCTGTCTACATAGAGCGATTCGGTAACACTAAGGACGAAATCTTTGTGACCGCAAGCTCTCTGCGCCAGGAGTTGGGCAGCGAAGTATTCGACAAGCTGCCGACCGGTGCGCTCGGGCTATACACTTACTATGAGCGATTGGCACAGGGACTCCGCCAACTCATGGCAGGGAGCAGGAAATTTGCTCTGGAATACCTCTCACGAAACGATCTTGCTGCATTGACGCGGGAGGCGGCGGAGATCAGCAATATCCAGTACATTATGGACATCGACAAATCCGAGGTTGACAACATCCTGTGCTGAAAGAGGAGCGTCCGGCTGTTCAAGCCAAGGAAAGAGCGTTGACACTTTCATTCCTTGAAAAGGAACGGGAGTGTCAACCTTGCGTCAACGGCGCCGTGGTTTCCAGGATGACCTGGCACAACGCGATGCAGCTCGATGATCCCGATCCCAAAATGAAACCCTAAGAGGTCAAGAAGTTCTGGAGCGATGTTCTTTTGCCCGTTAGGGGCAAAAACGGGGCTTTTCGGGTGCCTAATGAAGATACTTGCTTAAGGGTGTTACTTTGGGGGGTCACTCTTGCCATGTTGGGAGCAGCATTGAACAAGATGCTCGAACCCGCTGCGGCGTGTATGAACCTCTGACAAAGGGGTTAACCTTGTATAATAGCGAAAATCCCCGCTTCTAATTATTTTTGCTTTGCCGGGCGACACCAGGAAAGCATTCGAGGAGAATGCTGGTTACTTCGTCCCGGTCGTAGGCACATTCAAGTCGTACGGCATGGTCAAAAGGCGTCTCCCCACTGTTATCTCTTGCATTCGGGTCCGCGCCCCTTTCAAGTAATAACCGGACAACATTGACATGCCCGTGCGCACAGGCGGTATGAAGAGGAGTCCTGCCGTCTTCATTTTTCCCATTGATGTCTGCACCTTCTTCAAGTCCTTCGTCAATGGCCCTGGTTGCCGCTTCTACATCGCCGTCTCTACCGGCATCGAACAGCCGATACGCGAGATTTTTTTGTGCTCGTTTTAATAGTTCTGTCTTGGTCATTGTGATGTAATCTCTCCTTTATTACTGTGATCCAGCCGCGCAATTCTTCTCGCCTTCCGTCATCCCCGCCTCCCTGTGCCTCTAATTCCCAGCAGATCTTTAATCCCCTGTTGGATCCGGTTGCGTTCGGCCAGGGTTGCTTCACGAACTATCCGGTTAAACTCGTCGTCAAGGATCTTGCCCAGGCGATTTCTGCCATTCTCCGCCACATCTTTCAAAGAAAGCTGCACGAGATATTCTTCCTCCAATACGATCTTTAACGTTGGGCCTCTGTTTTCGTCGATGATTATCTCAAACGGCATAATTGACCTCCTTCGTCATGTTCTCTTAAACCTTCCCCAGCATCTCCGCATTGCGGAATACCAGATACTCTTCCTTAATAAGGGGATAATCCCATGTTCCACCCCTATGAACAATCCTTCCGCCAAACCCTGTCTTAAACCGGTACATTCCGAAGAATGGGTGTTCGAGGTTTGGTGCCGGCGCAACCGCTCCCATGTCATAGGTCAGGCAGCCCTTCGTCCGGGCAAGGCGGATGGCGGCCCATTGGATGGCGTAGGGCGCCATCATGTTCCGGCTCTGACTGGAGGATGCTCCGAACAGGTACGTTGCCGTCCTCCCCGAGATGGTGATGATCGCACCTGCCAGCACATTCCTCCCGTGCCTTGCCAGCAGGAAATGGACCTCCGATGAGTCCGGCGTCGAAGCCAGGGCGGAGTATAGCGCGGAGAAATAGCTGTAACTGCAGGCATCGAATCTGTTGCGTTCCGACGTCTGGCGGTACAGGTCATAGAAAACGGGCAACTCCAGGATGTCGGAACACACCACCTCTACGCCCCTTCTCCCGGCGAGGCGTATGTTATATCGGGTCTTCGGCTTCATACCCCCGAGGAGCTCTTCTTCGGACTGCGCGAGGTCGATTACCACGGCATCGGCTACGGTCATGTCGACGGCTGCCTTGCGAAGGTTCCATGACCGCGTGCCGAAGTTCATGCGGACCTCCTGGAGCCTTGGCTCGGGCCGGATCGAGCCGTCCGGATATCGCTGCTGTTCCGTTCTGCCACCATACTGCGACGGCCAGGGGAGGTCGTACCGGATAAAGGCCAGGTCCTTCCCGATATGCTTCACGAGGGCTTCAGACAGGTCCTCCAGGAAGGGACCGTATTCTTCAAGATGGGGACCATTCTCCGGACCCTGCTGAACGTAGGCGGCATGTATCCCTTTACCCAGATGCCGGGTAAGGATGAGGATGTCCCCATCTACGCCCGAAGCTCTGTAATCGAACGCATGCGTTTTCCAGCCAAGCTGGAGCTTTACCTCACTCCAGAACGGGGTCTGGAAGAGAATATCAGTCGGGTAGAGTGACCATGCGTCCTTTGGTTTGACGTTTGTTCGATTTGTTTCCATTGCACTGACACAACCTCCTGCTGGCGACGTAGGTCCGGGAAGGAAGATGGACTTCCTTCCCGGGAGGCGGGCCGCTCTGCTGTCTTTCCGAACGGATAAAACGACCGCGACCCGCCTTGCCATATGCAAACCCGGGGCCAGTCAAGAGTGGCATCGTTCTTGCCTGTCAGGAACGGCGGGCACCTATCTATGTTATAATGGAACGGATCATTACTCGAGGTCATATCATGGGTTCAAACGGGGTCAAGTCAAAGGTCGTTTTGATGGTGCTGATAGCGGGCACGGTGCCGGTCGTTCTGTTCTCGCTCGCGGTGTTTGCGATTGATTCAGGTCCCGGGCGCCTGGCGGTCACGGTGGCCTTCGTGCTTCTGATGGCCGCGGGCAGCTATATCACGGCGCGCAGGGTGATCGAGCTCCTCCACAGTTCCTATGAGCGGGAAAAGGAACTCGAGATGCAGATCATTAAGAAGGATAAGCTGGCGGCCATCGGCCTTCTGACGGCCGGCATCGCGCACGAACTCAACACGCCTCTCGCGAGCGCTCTTCTCAATACCCAGATGCTGAAGGAAGACGCCAAAAAGGAATGGCCGGATCGAACACCGGTCCTCGATTCCATCGAGGAAGAGATAAAAAGGGCGGGATCGGTCGTCAGAAACATCCTCGATTTCTCTCGCCAGACACAGGTGCAGTC
>MVRP01000076.1 GCA_002067405.1 Syntrophorhabdaceae bacterium PtaU1.Bin034
GAAGCCGACCGATGCCGCGCTCGTCCTCGGGGATGGAAGGCTCGGCCTGCTCATCGCTCTGGTTCTCGCACACTCGGGCATCAATATCACGCTCGTCGGAAGACACCCGGGCAAGATCGCTATTGCGGCGCAGCAAAAGGTAAAGGCAAAGACAGCAGATGAGTTGCGCAGGAAGAAGGCATACGACGTAGTGATCGAGGCGACCGGAACGGCGGAAGGTCTCGAATTGGCTCTCACTCTGGTCAAACCTCGTGGAACGATCGTTCTCAAGACGACGGTCGCGGAAAAGAAGGAGATGAACCTTTTCCGTGTGGTAGTTGATGAAGTGACCGTTGTTGGATCGCGATGCGGCCCTTTCGGCCCTGCCCTCGCAGCACTCGCGGGCGGTCGCATCAATGTCAAACCCCTCATATCGGCTATCTACCCCTTTAATCAGGCGCTCGGCGCGTTCGAGCGGGCCCGTGATAAAGGGGCATTGAAAGTGCTGCTCGATTTCCGGGACGAGTAATGGCCCGGATCAGGCGAATAAAGAGCCTTCTTCTGATTGTGGCCGTCTTGCTCGCCTTCGGTTCCTGTGCCCACGAGCCGGCTCAAAAGCAGGGTCCTGCCTATGCGAGCACCCCTTCCTCCACGCCTCCTGCTGCCGAGGCAGCAAAGCGGGGACAGCACGAGATCGAACTTGCCGACATTGTGGACAATCCCAAGGCAGCCAACGCCATCTGGGGGATCTCCATAAAGTCTCTTGCCACGGGGAAGACCCTTTTTTCACGGAACGAAGACAAGCTCTTTGTCCCTGCCTCCAACATGAAACTATTCACTACGGCAGTTGCGTTAGTCCGGCTGGGACCCGATTTCAGATACACCACAAACCTCTATGCAGGCGGCAAAATAGAAAAGGGCGTCTTGAAGGGAGACCTTTTTCTGCGCGGCAGTGGAGATCCCACTATCTCCGAAGTTTTCCAGGGCAGGGCGACGGCGGTATTTGAGGATTGGGCCGATCAGTTGAAGCGGCAGGGCATACGGAAGATCGCGGGAGATGTGATCGGCGACGGCCGTTTGTTCGACGACCGGGATATGGGCCGGGGATGGGCGTGGGACGACGAGATGATGTATTACTCTGCGCGGATCAGCGCCGTCTCCTTCAATGAGAATTGTTTCCAGGTGACCGTGTCGCCCGGGAAACGAGCCGGGCAAGCGGCGCAAATCGAGATCGATCCGGATACTTCCTATGTAAAGATTATCAACAGTGTAAAGACATCGGGTGAAGGGGAACAAAAAGATCTCGACGCACGGCGCGGCGCGGGGTCTTCGACCATTCTCCTTTCCGGCAGCGTTGCCGAGGGCTCGGAGCCCCGGAGGATACGTTTTACCGCTGCCAATCCGACACTGTATGCGATGACCGTTCTTAAGGAGACCTTTGAGAAGAAGGGGATCAGGATATGGGGCAGGCCGGCGGATGTGGGTAGCGCGGGCAAGGATCCTGACTACAAATCGCTGAAGATCATCGCGGTGCGCCACTCCGAGCCTTTGAGCGCAATAATCGAGCACATCAACAAACGAAGCCAGAACCTTTATTCAGAGCTTTTGTTCAGGACGCTGGGGGCGATCTACGGAGGGCACGGGACAACCGAGAAGGCTGTGCAGGTGATCAAGGAATCCCTCCGTGTGATGGGGATCCCTGAAGACGAGCTGGCTATCTACGACGGCTCGGGGCTCTCGCGCCTGGACCTCGTCACCCCGTCACAGATGGTGCGCCTACTCGATTATATGTCGAAGCACCCCTACTTCGAACACTTTTACCGTTCGCTCCCGGTCGCCGGCGTCGACGGGACATTGCTGAAGCGCATGAAAAATACGGCGGCTGAGAATAACGTGAGGGCGAAAACGGGCACCCTTGCCCACATGGTTTCGTTGAGCGGTTATTTCCGCTCCAGGGACGGACCCCTGATCGCTTTTTCCATCATGAGCAACAACTGTCTGAGTCCGCCCGAAGACGTCAGGTCCTTGCAGGACAGGATTTGCGAGAGGCTCGTAAGGTTTTTCGAGGAGGAGAGATGAAGGGACTGGCTGTGCTGTTGATGATGGTTTTATTTCTTGTTCCGTTTCACACGGTTCTTGCAGGTGGCACATTCTCGAATATTCAAAGCCGGTCGGTACAAAACCTTCCCGCTTATATTCCCGGCGAGGTGCTGGTCAAGTACAGATCGACTGTCCCGTCCGGTGCGCGCACTGCCCACATAATGCAGGTAGGAGCGACGGGGATCAAGACGGTAGGGCAAACAGGCATCGAACGCGTGAAATTGCCGGAAGGCATGACGCTTGAAAACGGTTTGAAGCTGTTTGAACAGGATTCCCGCGTCGAGCAGGTAGCGCCGAACGGAATACGTCGGCCCTATGCAACCCCGAATGATGAATACTACGGCCAGTTGTGGGGGCTCAACAATACCGGGCAAAAGATCAATAACCCCGAATATCCTTACGCAGGAACGGCCGGAGCCGACATGAAGATGCCCGCCGCCTGGGACCTTCAGAAAGGGAGCAACAGCGTGGTGGTCGCCGTCCTGGACACCGGTGTGGACTACAGACAGACGCCGGGCCGGGGGCACCCGGACCTGCAGGCCAATATCTGGAAGAACCCGGGAGAAACGTCGTGCACCAACGGCATTGACGACGATGGGAATGGCTACATCGATGACTGCTATGGATGGGATTTCGTGCTCGATACTAACGATCCTGCAGATTGCGGCGGCCATGGCACCCATGTAGCGGGAACCATAGGGGCGGTGGGCAACAACGGCATCGGGATTACCGGGGTGAACTGGAACGTCAGGATCATGCCGCTCCGGGGGCTGGGACTGGGAGACGGGAATGATGCAGATATGATAGAGGCCATCGATTACGCCCGTCGCAATGGCGCCCGGATCATCAACGCGAGTTGGGGCGGTCCCGTTGACAGTGGCCCGCTCAAGTCCGCCATTGAGGCCTTCACTGCCGCGGGCGGACTATTTGTTGCAGCAGCGGGGAATGATGGTGTGGATATCGATTCGGCTCCTCAGTACCCAGGCGCCTGGCAAATAGATGGGATGATCACGGTGGCAGCCTCCGATCAGGACGACGGCCTCGCAAGCTTTTCCAATTACGGATTGACTTCTGTCCACGTCGCTGCCCCCGGTGTCAGTATTTATAGCACTGTCCCTCCAACGGACCCTAAACTGATAACGGACTTTGAGGGCACTACCCTTCCTGCCGGCTGGTCGTCCGGCGGTGCAGATAACCGCTGGACGGTTGCAGACAGCCTTCTTTTGGACAGTCTTTCAGGCCATGCAACCGGTACGAACTCCTGGGTAACTACCCCCGGGGTGGACTTGAGCGGTCTGACGGGGTGCAGGGCAGGCTATGAGATACGTTACGATTTGGCGTCGGGAGACAATGTATATCTGAGGGTGTCAAAAGACAAGAATGATTGGACTGCCCTGCCGGCTAAAACATATTCAGGGAGCACCTGTTCCGGCGGAGTATGCCACCTGGTATCGGAAGAGGTGGACCTGTCTGCTTATGATGGAGCCCCGCAGCTTTACCTGAGGCTTCACCTCGCTGCCTCCCATAGTTCCGCAAAGGCGACGGTAGCATTTGACAACTTCGAGGTCATTTGTGCGCCGAAAGATCACAGCGGCGCCTTGCCTCTTTATGCCTACTATGACGGCACCTCGATGGCTACGCCCCATGTCGCGGGTGTTGCCGCCCTTCTCAAGGCAGCGGACGCCGGCCTAACCAATGTGCAGATTAAGCAACGACTGGTCGACACTGTTGACACAAAATCAGGCCTCCTGGCCTTTGTTTCCTCGGGCGGAAGGATAAACGCCCGGATGGCGCTTGTAGGCCCTCTGGCCGTTCCTGCCAATCTGGCGGCAAAGCACGGCTCAAACCGTCATATCGATTTGAGCTGGACTGATACGGCCGGCAATGAGACGGGGTTTCTTATCGAACGGGCCCTTGCTCCCGGAGGTCCTTTTGACTACCAGAAAGAGGTTGGTCCCGACACCACGACCTTTACCGACGGGGACCTTAAAGGGGGCACGGCATACTACTATCGGGTAAAAACAGTAATAGGCGATTTAGCTTCCCGGCCCTCCAACGTGGCAAGCGACACCACTGCTCCGGACCCGACAAGAAACCTTGAGACGAGCGGCCATGGATGCTTTATTGCGACCGCCGCTTTTGGAAGCCCTCTGGCGAACGAAGTACTGGTGCTCCGTAACTTCAGGGATGCACATCTTTTAACGAATACGGTGGGAAGACGCCTGGTCCTGCTCTATTACCGGCTCTCTCCGCCCGTTGCCGATTATATAAGCCGGCACGATACGTTACGGGCAGCGACGAGAACCGCGTTGATCCCTGTAGTGTATTCAGTCAAATACCCGGCAGGCGCCGTCTTCCTGCTCCTCTTCGCAGCCGGCATGGGCATCTCTGTCTTTGTACGGTCCCGTCACTGACATACAAGGGGTAAGGTGTGAGCTATGCTCGACGTCTCGCGCCTTACCCCTCGCCTCTCTAACTCACCTCGGGCTTTCCTCACTTT
Source organism: Syntrophorhabdaceae bacterium PtaU1.Bin034 (assembly GCA_002067405.1). The sequence goes on from MVRP01000076.1 coordinate 4,580, forward strand.
ATAAAAACCATCCGTAATTCCACAGACTTCAGTTCTATCTCTCTTGATGACAACCGCTTCTCGAAAATGGTAGTATCACCCGTCCGGGCACAAGGCCGCTACTGCCTGAAAAGCGGGCATATTGCAGGGTGTAAAGACGATGGACAGTGTAAAAATGAGTTGTCCGCCAGGGCTGAAGATGTCAACCCCATCGCTTTGGCCCGATCGGCGGGGGAATACGCTCCTTTTTCGGTTGATGGGTAACGGGTTCCCGGTTGCGGCTCATCGGGTATACCTCTTGCAGGGCAATTGAGAAATGTGTAGGGAAAGTCTATGAAGAAACTGCTTCCGATCTTTCTCGCCGTTGCTTTCTTTTTCGTTTCCACAAGTATTCTTGGCGAAGAAGCTTTCGTAAAAATCAATCGTTTCCAGAACCTTCCCGCCTACATGCCGGCGGAGGTGCTTATCAAGTACAAGACTTCCATTTCATCCGGGTCACGGAGGGACCATATGCAACGAATGGGCCTCTGTCGCATCAGGACCGTGGGAGAAACGGCGATTGAACGGGTGAGCCTCCCTGAGGGCCTGGGTGTCGCGGAGGCCGTGGAGCTTTTTAAACGTGATCCCGAGATCGAAGACGTTCAGCCGAATGGGATTTTCCGTATCACTGCCCAACCCAACGACCCCTATTTTGTGCAGCAAAGGCTGTGGGCCCTTCATAACACGGGGCAGATCGTCAACGGATCATCGGGAACGCCGGGTGCCGACATCAGCATGGTCAACAGCTGGGATATACATACGGGAAGCGGTGCGGTGGTGGTGGCGGTAATCGATACAGGGGTGGACTACAACCATCCTGATCTTGACGGAAACATCTGGAGGGACTCCTCAAGCAATCCGGGCCGGGATTTTGTGGACAGTGACAATGACCCGATGGATTACAACGGCCACGGCACCCACGTGGCGGGAACCATAGGGGCGAGAGGCAATAACGGTGTGGGTGTTGCCGGCGTGAACTGGAACGTCAGGATCATGGCGCTCCGCGCGTTTAATACGGTAGGCGTGGGCACCGAAGCGGAGATTATCCCGGCAATAGACTATGCCCGGGTAAATGGGGCGCACCTCATCAATGCCAGCTGGAGTGGTTCTTCGGCCAGCGAGTTCCTCAGGTCCGCCATCGAATCATTCGGCAATGCCGGCGGACTTTTCGTCGCAGCAGCGGGTAATGACGGTACCGACAACGACGCGATACCCCAGTATCCGGCCTCGTGGCCGCTGTCCTGTATAATCGCGGTCGCAGCAACGGATCAGAACGATGCTCTGGCCCGCTTCTCCAGCTACGGCGCTGCTTCGGTGCATCTTGCCGCTCCGGGGACCAATATTTACAGCACCACGGCGCCACGGCTCCAGCGTTACTACACCGAATTCACCGGTGCGACCCTGGACGGCCTCGGCTGGTCTTCCGGCGGGACGAACAACACATGGGCCGTACGAGGTAACCGCCTTACCGACAGCCCGGGCGGATACGCGCCCGGTACGAACTCCTGGGTGATGACTCCGGCCCTCGATCTTGCTGGCCGTGCCGGATGCAAGGCCGGGTACGATTTTGGATACAGCATTAAGACGGGCGATTCGCTGGCCCTCCAGGGATCCACTGACGGCATCCAGTGGAATAACGTGAACACCTATACCGGCGACACGGGAGGTAACCTGCTCTCCACCAAGGAGGACCTGAAGGCTTTCGAGAACAGCCTGCTCTATCTGCGGTTCCACCTCGTGGCGCCTCCGGACTCCTCGGCAGGCGGTTACGTTCGGGTGGACAACTTCCAGATTGACTGTTCGTCATCCGACTATAGCGGCACACCATACGCATACCATCAGGGCACCTCCATGGCTGCCCCTCATGTCACCGGAGTGACAGCGCTTTTAAAGGCAGTAGATCCCGGCCTGACGAACACCCAGCTAAAACAGATACTCATTGAGACGGTCGATGCAAAACCGGATCTTACCGGGCGTGTTGCTTCCGGCGGACGTTTGAACGCCTACAAGGCGCTGTCGAGCGCATCTCTCGGCACTCCGTCCGGCCTTTCGGCAATTGCCTCTTCATCAAGCAGAATCGATCTTGCGTGGACCGACGCATCGAGCAACGAGTCGGGGTTCAAGATCCAGCGTGCTTCCTCCTCAGGCGGTCCCTTCGAGGTGGAATGGACCGTCGACGCGAACGTGACCAACTACTCCGATATCACGGCTGCAAGTTCAACCACCTACTATTACAGGGTGAGGAGCAGAAATGCGGTGGCCGATTCCCTTCCATCCAACGTGGCGACCGCTACCACACCTGCTTCCGCTACCGGAGGCGGAGATGGAGGCGGGGGCGGAGGCGGCTGTTTCATTGCCACCGCAGCATTCGGAAGCCCCCTCGCCGGGGAGGTTCAGACATTGAGGGATTTCAGGGACAGGTATCTTTTGCCGAATACCCCCGGAAGACAGTTCGTGGCGGTTTATTATCGGTTCTCGCCGCTGATCGCTGATTATATCAGCTGCCACGAATCGATCCGCATTGCAGCACGGACAGGGCTGATTCCTGTCGTTTACACGGTCAAATACCCTCGGTCTGCCGCGCTTTTTTTCCTCTGTGGAACGGGTGTCGTGATAATATGGCGCCAGCGCAGGTTTTTGTGTTGCCTTTTTTCGGGCTTTTTAAGATAGGTCGATACGTCGAATACGGCCTATTTCCCGGTTTATCCCCTGGATTCTACCGTCTCGCCATCCTTCAGCTCGAGGTCCGGAAAATCGCTTTCCTTGACCTCGGGGTAAATGATGCAGTTGGTGCCGATCCTTGCCTTCGGTGGGATTGTTGCCTTCTTGCCGATGAGGGTCAGGCCCGAATACACATGATCGGGAAATCTGGCGTTTGTGATCCCCGTGTTTCCGCTGCCGACAATGGAGCCCTCTCCTATCCGCACCTCTTTGTCTACGATCGACCTCTCAACGCGGGTGCCCCGCCTGATCAGGCAGTCGTGCATAATGATCGAATCTTTCACCAGGGCCCCTTCTTCAATGACAACACCGGGGGAGAGAATTGAATTCTGAACGCCGCCCGAGATTATACATCCGGGGGAAATGGCCGAGTTCACCGGGCAGGCTGAAGCGCTCACCTTTGCAGGCGGCCGGTCGTACGGCAGGCCTTCGGCTATCTGGTTGGTCCTTATCCCGCAGATTTCCGGAGTGAGTCCCGATTCGGGCTTGAGGAGATCCATGTTCGCATCCCAGTACGCCTGGATGGTCCCCACGTCGCGCCAGTATCCCTCGAATATATGGGCATATACACTGGTTTCTCCCAATGCCTTCGGGATAATCTGCTTGCCGAAGTCTTCGTCCCTGGTCTCGCTCAGGGACTGCACTAGGTAAGCCCGGTCAAACACGTAGATGCCCATGGAAGCGAGATTCGACCTTGCCTTGGGTGATTTTTCCTCCCAATCGACGATCCTGTTCTGCCCGTCGATCGTGCCCGTCCCGAAATGGCGGGTCTCTTCCCACGGAACGGGTAACATCCCTATGGTGACCTGAGCGCCGCGGTCTCGATGTGACTGGACAAGGGGCCAGTAATCCATGCAGTAGATGTGGTCGCCCGACAGGATAAGCACCTCCGAATACTGACCGGATGCAACGAAGCTGAGATTCTGGCGGACCGCGTCTGCGGTGCCCTTATACCAGTCCCAGTCCTTCTCCCCTGTTTTGGGCGGGAGAATGCTGATGCCTCTGGTGCGGCCCGCGAGGTCCCAGGCAGAGCCGTCACCTATATGGTCCATCAGCGAAAGGGGCTTGTACTGGGTGAGCACGGCGACACGGGTGAGGCCGCAGTTCGCTATATTGCTCAACGTGAAATCGATGATCCGGTAAATTCCCCCGAAGGGCACGGCAGGCTTGGCGCGGTACTGCACAAGTATGTTGAGCCTGCTTCCCACGCCTCCCGCGAGGAGGATCGCCACTACTTTTCTCATTTCACTATTTCACCAGTCTTGTATTCTTTTCGCGTAAAGTGGGCGGCTTCCACACCCGGATACACCGTTACCCCCGGCTGTATCGTCACGTCATCAGGCACGGAGCTTCCCATGCCTATTACCGAGAGCTCTCCGTCCCGACTCCCTATTTTGCTCTTCGGGCCGATAGCCACTTCAATATCTGCGATGGTCCTCGCAACATGGGCCTCCCTTTTCACTACCGTATCAAAGAAGAGGATCGAGTCTTCCACAACCGCTCCCTCTTCGACCTTTACCCCCGGGAAAAGAAGCGAGCGCGAGACTTTTCCCCTGATCTCACAGCCCGAATAGAAGAGTGAGTCTTCGATCACGGCGCGAGGACCGGTAATGGAAGGCTGGCGGTCCCTGATCTCCCGGTGGGCCAGGTTCGTCCTTATCTGCCATGACCGCAGGTCGATCCGCGCCCTATCCCCGAGCAGGTCCATGTTCGTCCGCCAGTACTCGTCAAGGGTGCGCGTATAGCCCCAATACCCTTGATGCTTGTATCCGTAAATCCTGAAATTGCCCAAGAGCGAAGGAATGATGTCCTTTCCGAACTCGTGCGACTCTTTCCTGGCATTCTCGTCCAACGCCTCGAACAGGACGGCAGGATTGAACACATAGATGGTAAGGGAAGCCCATTCAAAGAGCGACTTCTTGGGCTTTTCGGCATATTGCAGGAGCTTGCCGCCCCGGGGCTCTTCGTCTTCTATATTGCCTTGTCCGAACCGATGCGAACCTTCGCGGGGAACCGTGGTAAAGGCAATGGTCAGGTCAGCTTTCTTCTCGAGATGAAAGTTGATGACCTTCTGGTAATCCATTTTGTATATATGATCACCGGACAGGATCAGCACCAGGTCGGGGTTGTACATTTTAATGAAATCCTTGTTCTGGTGCACCGCATCGGCCGTCCCCTTGTACCAGTCCGAAGCCTCCCTTCCCTTAAAGGGCGGCAGGATCACCGCGAACCTGTTGCGCCCCACCATATCCCAGGGCTGGCCATTCGCGATGTGGTTGATAAGATAGAACGGCCGGTACTGAGAGAGGATGCCCACCTTCTCGATGCCGGAATGCATCAGATTGCTCATGGGAAAATCGATAATGCGATAAAGGGCGCCGAAAGGCAATACCGACTTCGGCCTTAGAAAAGTAAGGACATCGAGCTCATCGACCCGGCCTCCGGCCAGTATCATTGCCAAAATGTTCTTCACGGTACCGTCCCCGACTGATATAGAACAACCTAACGCGTGAGAGGCTGAAAAGCAAGCCGATTCGAGCAATGGGGCTGAAAAGAGCGCCGCATTGCTCGAATCGGCCGCCTCACGACCTTTGAAACTTTTCGTTCAGCAGTCTTTTAAATCGCGGCGCATAGACTATGTCAAACGTCTCTTCTTTACCGGGGAAAAGCTCGAGAGCGAACGTTTTCACACGCGCGACGACAAGGAGCGCCTGGTCATGGGTGAGTCGCTGCGTCCTTATGTATTCGAGGCTGAAATCGACCATGAAGCGCAGGCGCCTGACCTTCCTGTCCTCTTCCCGGAGATCGTCGTCCATGGCTCCACCCTGTCCATCCGTTCTTTTTCGCTCATCTTCTCAGCTTCTTAACTTCTCAGCTTCTGCCTTTTTCCCTTTCCCCTCTGCTCCTCCGCTCCTCTGCTGCATTTGCCTTCCCCTCTGCAGCCCTGTCCCTTCCTTCAGGATAAGCTGCGCGTAAAGCCAGAGGCCGATGCCGAACGTGATGGACATGTCCGCCACGTTGAAGGCAGGCCAGTGGTAGGCGCCGTAAAACACATCAACAAAGTCTATGACGTACCCATACAGAATCCTGTCGTACATGTTCCCCAGGGCGCCTGCGAGCACGAAGGTCAGTGCGAGGCGCGTCCAGAGGGGAAGGCGGTACGCGACGAGATAGCAGGCAAGTCCCGCTATTATGGCGAGCGGTATGAGGAGAAAAACGTACCAACCGGCTTCATGCTGCGACATGAGGCCGAAAAGACCCCCTTTGTTCCGCCAGTGCACGATCGAGAGCCACGAGGTAACATGAATGCTGCCCAAAAAGGGCAGGTGATCGAGAATCAGGGCCTTCGTCCACCGGTCGAGCAGGAAGACGGGCAGGATTATAAAGAGATGAGCGTATCTCTGCATCGCCTACAGACGTTCGGATAGGTTCCGCCGGTTTCGACATCGGTCGCGTACTGCCAGCACCGCTCGCACTTGACCCCTTCCGCCCTTACAACGCTAATCTCCAGTTCCGAACCGCTCACCACCTCAGCCTGGGAGACGATGAGCACCTCTTTGAGCTCATCTCCAAGCTTGCCCAGCACCGCGTAATCCTCGGGCGGCGCTGTTATGACAACCTTCGCGTCCAGGGGATGGCCGATCACCTTTTCGACCCTCTTTTCCTCGATCTTCTTGTTGACGGCCTCCCTGATCCTCCAGATCGCCTCCCACTCCTGCTCGATCCCGGCATCCACATAAGCCCTGTCAGCCTCGGGGAAGGAAGACAGATGCACCGAATCCTCCCGGACAAAGGGTCTCACGTAGGACCACATCTCTTCCGTCGTAAAGGAAAGGATAGGGGCCGACAGCCTGAGAAGCGCCATAAGGGTATCAAAGACAACAGTCTGAGAGGCTCGCCTCTTTACCGAGTCCTTCTTCTCTACGTACATTCTGTCCTTGATAATGTCAAGGTAGAGCGCGCTCAGCTCAACAGTGCAGAAGTTCTGAATGCTGTGGTAGATCGAGTGGAAGGAATAGCTCTCGTAGCTTTCCCTGACCCTCTCGATGAGCCTCTGAAGCTTCGACAGCAGCCACTTGTCGATGGAGGACAAGCTTTCGTACGGCACCCTGTCTTTCGCCGGATCGAAATCCTCGCCGATGTTCGCGTGGAGGAACCTGAAGGTGTTCCTGATCCTCCTGTACGTTTCGATAAGGCGATCGATGATCTCCTTCGAAATCCTTATATCGTCCCTGTAGTCTTCGTAGGTAACCCAGAGGCGCAATATTTCGGCGCCGTACTTATCGATGATCTCCATAGGGGCGATGACGTTCCCCAGGGATTTCGACATCTTTCGTCCCTTGCCGTCAACCACGAACCCGTGGGTGAGCACAGACTTGTAAGGGGCGGTGCCGTCATTTCCGACGGACACGAGGAGCGAGCTGTGGAACCATCCCCGGTGCTGATCGCTTCCTTCAAGGTATATGTCGGCAGGAAACCGGAGCCCTTCCCTCTTTTTCAGTACCGCGGCAAAGCTTGATCCGGAATCGAACCACACGTCCAGAATATCTTCTTCTTTCGTGAACGTCCCGTTCCCGCACGAACACTTTGCCCCTTCAGGGAGAAAATACGACGCGTCCTTCTCGAACCATATATCCGCGCCGTACTGCTTCACCTCGCTGATGATCCTTGCGAAGGACCCGTCGGACCAATACGGCTCCCGGCACGTGTCGCAATAGAAAATGGCGATGGGCACGCCCCATGTCCTCTGGCGGGAGATGCACCAGTCCGGACGGGCGAGAAGCATGTTGTAGATACGGTCCTTTCCCCAGGCGGGGATCCACGTCACCCTGTCGACCTCTTCAAGGGCCCGCTCGCGCAACCGGTCCTTTTCCATTGATACGAACCACTGCTCGGTGGCCCTGAAGATCACCGGTTTCTTGCAGCGCCAGCAATGGGGATAGGAGTGCTCGATGTCCTCTGCAAAGAGCAGGACGCCCAGCTCCTTGAGTTTTTCTATAATCACCGGGTTGGCCGCAAATACGTTCATGCCGCCGAAGAACTCGACATCTTTCGTAAGCTCGCCTTTTTCGTTCACCGGCGAATAGACGTCGAGGCCGTATTCCAGGCCCGTCACATAGTCTTCTTCACCGTGACCGGGGGCAATGTGCACCGCGCCCGTACCCACGTCTTTCGCGACGTAGTCGGCAAAGACCACCACCGATTTCCGGTCGATAAAAGGATGCCTGAAGGAGAGGCTTTTGAGCGTCTCCGGTTCGATCTCACCGATGATACGGTACGTCTCCGGTTCGATCTCACCGATGATACGGTAATCGCCTATCCCGGCCTTGCCCATGATATCCGCCACGAGCTCCCTGACAGCGATGTAGATCTCCCCGTTTGTCTCGATTATGACGTACGTGAACTCGGGATTGATGGCAATGGCAAGGTTTGCGGGAAGTGTCCAGGGCGTCGTTGTCCAGATGAGCATGAATATGGGTTTGTCCGGACACTCCTTGAAAACGTCATCCCTTGAAATGAGAGGAAATTTCACGTAGATGGAAGTCGTTTTGTCCGTCTCGTACTCAATCTCCGCCTCAGCAAGGGCGGTTCTGCAGCTGATACACCAGTAAACAGGCTTCTTCTTGCGGTATGCCTCGCCTCTCTTGAAGAATTTCGCCATCTCCTCAATGATGGTGGCCTGGTACTCGTAGTCCATGGTGATGTAGGGGTGTTCCCAGTCCCCCACGCCTCCAAGCCTTTTAAACTCGGCGCGCTGAATATCGAGGAATCGGGCCGCATATTTCCGGCAGTGCGCCCTGACGTCCAGCTTCGTCATGGTAGACTGCTTTTCCTTGATCTCCTTTTCGGCCTGGTGCTCGATGGGAAGCCCGTGGCAGTCCCACCCCGGTATATAGTCGGACCGGAAACCGGCCATAAATTTCGATTTTACGATAATATCCTTCAAAATCTTGTTGAGGGCGGTCCCAAGATGGATGTTCCCGTTTGCATACGGTGGGCCGTCGTGGAGGATGAATTTCGGGTCGTCCGCGTGCAGTTCCAGAAGCTTTTCGTAAAGCCTCATCTCATTCCACGACTGCAATATCTGTTTCTCCTTGACGGGCAGATTGCCCCTCATGGGAAAGGCGGTTTTTGGTAAATTAAGCGTTGATTTATAGTCCATCACTTATCCTTTCAGGCTTCAAACCATTCCAGTTTCACGTTATTGAACACTGCATCTCTCGTTTCGAGCCTGCTGACAATAATCTCGTCCTCGTCGGCCAAGGTCCCGGCACCTGCATAAGCACGAAGGATGGCCTGCAAGTCGTTAAAGGCCCGGTAATGGCCGTTGAATCTCGACTCTGCATACTCCCGCGCCGTCCCTGTGGTGATAAGGAATTGCCAGTCGGACGATTGCAGGAGAAAAAGCTCCCTCGCCATTTGTCTGAGGATGCGGGACGAAATCGCATCATCCCGAGCTTCCTTCAACGCTTCGGTCATGCTTCGCTCCACCTCGTGAATACGTTCCCAGGTCCAGGCTGTCTCCTTATTGTTCCAGGTAAGGTGATTGCCGCCCTCTCCCCACGATCCCTCGGGGAGGCTGATTGAACCGAGAGGGGCCAGAGTCTGTAAGACCGCAGAAGCCCTTGCAATTACCGGGACACCGGGTCGGCTCCCGGTTTCACCCTCGATCGGCGAGGCCGATTGGGCCTTCTCCTGCACCATGTCAGCCGATTCGGGACCATTTATTGTAGCATAATTTTCGCCAAAAGCAGAAACGAGAGCGTACAGCCAGTCAATTCCCTCGAACCACCAGTGACCGAAAAGCTCGGCATCGAAAGGGATGGTCAACACCCCGGCCTGTCCTGTTTCCTCATGGTAGCGGCTCAGCTTACCCCTGATGATTCCGGCGAAATGCCGGGCGTGGGCCTGTGCCCGCTCGGCTGCCTTTTCCGGCTCATAAAGGAGCTTCGCCCCCAGATCCGCTTTATGATCGGTCACCCTCCAGTACCTCAAGCCCCCGGGGCTATGTTTCTTATGGAACTCCAGGTAATACGGGTCGCCGGGATATCCCCATCGGGCGCTCCACACCTGAAGGCTTGTATCCGTATCACGGGCAAAGAACGCACACTCTCCCGCCGCAGGCCGGCCGGTTTTGTAAATGCCGTACAAGGCGCCCTGCTCCTCGGTCCGGGATGGTCCGGAGGCCTCTTTGCCCTCATCCGATCGCCGCTCGCGCTCGAACGACCCGGGCGAATCCTGATAGTGCCGTCTTCCAGACTGAGCAAGCGAGAGGTCTCGATCTATCGCGGCAGCATAGCCACCCGCCGCGGCATCCTTTTGCAGCACGTGACATCCGTCCAGGAAAAAGTATTTGAGCTTGTGGGCAGACAGGATCTCTTCCAGCCCCTTTCGCCGCTCTGCGGACGGCATTCGGCCATCGCTTGACGAAGATATCGCCGGTCTGTAGCCACATTCGGGAAGCCACATGCCCTCCGGTTCCTTTCCGAAATATTTCCTGTAAGTCTCCACACCCTGTCTTATCTGGGCTGAGACGGAAGCATCAAGGCTGAGGAGCGGGAGATAGGCATGGGTCGCCGCGGAAACAATAATTTCTATTTGTCCTTCTTCCTGAAACCTTCTGAAAGCGCCGAGGAGGCTCTCATCGTACTTCCTGGTAAAGTCGTCCAGGCGGGAACGATAAAAGGTCTCCCATCGCGCGGCGAGGGAAGCTTCCTTTTTCCGGCCCTTCCGCCTGAACGCATGCCGATCATCGCGGGCAGCCCGAATCTTCTCGGCCACATAGTCTTTCAGCGCTCGCCTGAATTCCTTCGACGCCAGCATCTCACAAAGCACAGGGGTGATGCCGATGGTAAAGCCTGCCCTTTTCCCCTCTTTCGAGAGTCTGTCTATCAGGTTGAGCAGGGGAATATAGGTTTCACAGGCCGCTTCAGATAACCAGTCGCTTCCGTGCGGCCATTTGCCGTGAGAAAGCACGTAAGGCAGATGGGCATGCAGAACCAAGACAACATATCCCGGGGGCGCGGCCGTCCTCTTTGTCACATGGAGTTCCTTTTTCCGTCAGAAATTTATTAACAGTAACACAAAGGCCTGTTGAGCTCAAGGAACAATACCACTGAAGATTCCCGGAATCATAATGCTTTCTCTTGTCTGGAATCCACCCGGTCCGGTGGTGCTTTGTCCTTTTTGCCCCTGGGCAGCATGAGAAGGAGGCATGTGCAAATTATCGGCATGAAGGCGACAACGGACATTGTCGCCCGGAGACCGTGGTGATCGGCGATCCATCCAAGCACCGGGGTTGTCAGCCCCCCGAAGGAGAAAGCGAGACCCAAAGTGATACCCGATGCCAGCCCGATCCGGTTCGGCAAATAACTCTGGCCCAACACCACCATGGGGCCGAACGGTGCTGCCAGAAGGAGGCCGATAGGGACGAGAAGCAATAGCGCGATGACCGGGCGTCCGGCAAGGAGCAGGAGCGGGAACGAGCCGGAAAGGATTATGAACGCTATGATCGTCACCCCACGCAATCCCACCCGATCCGCGGTTCTCCCGCCCATAAAGTTTCCCGCTATCGCGGAACCGAGGAAAACCGCCAGGGCGAACCCGGCAGCCGCCTTCGTCCCATGCATCACGTTGATCCAGAAGAGGGGCAGGAATGTGTTCAGACCGTAAAAAATTACGGACCGGCATAGAAGCGCTGAGGAAAGGCACAGGAAAGCGGGCCAGTCATCCTTTTCTCCGGTAGGTGCAGGACCGCTCCCGGCTGTCCCCTTTATGTCATAACCCTTTGTAAGCGCCGGGAGACTGAATACCACAAGGCCTGCAATGACCACGGACGGCACAATAAGGAAGACGGTCCCCGTCAAGCCCCATGAAAGAAGAAGGGCGGTGGCGACCAGCGGACCGAGAGCGAAGCCCAGTTGACCCCCGATACCAAAAAGGCTCATTGCAGTCGCCTTCTTGTTTTCGGCCAGATGGTTCATGAGCCTAGCCCCTTCCGGATGGAACATGGCGACGCCCAGTCCGCTCACCATTACCGCCACAACGCCGATCCAATAACCCGGCGCCAACCCGGTATAAGAAACGCCAAGCCCCACAATGAGCATTGAAACAGGGATCAGCCAGGGTCGTGGCCGTCGATCCGAGATATACCCGAAGAGGGGTTGAGTCACCGTCGATACTATGTTCACCGCAAACACTATGGTTGCGGCTGCGGCGTATGAAAGATGATGCGCGGTAATGAAGAAAGGAAGGAGGACGGGTATGGCACCCTGATTGATATCTGCCGCTGCGTGGGCGATTGTCAGAAGGCCCACAGATTTGACTCTCATCGTCACTCCTTATAAAAGGGGAAAGTTCTTCCGGTGCTCCACCCCTGTCTCTCGATCTCTTACCTTAGTGGGTTAGGGATAGTTTTGTCAAGGTCTTCGTTCAGATCGTCTAAATTGAAACCCTGGCTCCAGGAACAGAGCGCCGGGGCTTCTCCGGGGCGAGAAGGCAGGATTACTGATTCCGTTCGGTCATCCGGCCACGCATTTTTCCCGCAGTTCCAAATATTCCCTTGCCAGGGCTTCCCTTGACGAATCGCAGATGCGCGGGATAGCCTGTGCCGCGCGCCATGCCCCTACCAAACGGCGACGCATGTGAGGGTTGCAGGCGCGTAGCGCGTAGAGG
>MVRP01000077.1 GCA_002067405.1 Syntrophorhabdaceae bacterium PtaU1.Bin034
TCGGCGGCATCAATCGGTTCAGTAGCAGGAGTTTGCTCACGAAAGATCAAAAAAGGGCGCCCAATAAGGCGCCCTTCGAGTTTTTTGCGGAGTCCTTCCTCTTGATCACGCTTGCTTTAACCCGTCCTTTTTGTTTTCGCAGCCGTCTGAAACGATCTGAGGCGTTCTGACAGTTCCTTCCAGAACTGAAGCTCCTTCTCTCGCGACATTCCCTCAGTTTGCTCTTGAACCTGTTTTGCTCCCAGATGCTTCATCTCCCACGCAATCAAATTTCTTGGTTCTCATATGTTCAAGAAACATCCGGCTCGGCTCGGTCACCGTTTCCACTTCTTAGCGACCTTGGTTGTTCTTTTTATATCCAGTTCTCTACTTTCAGACCGGGGACCTTCTCGAACTCTCGTACGTTGTTGGTTACGAGAGGAACGGAAAGACTTCGAGCGTGAGAGGCAATCATAAGATCCATTGATCCTATGGGATTGCCTGCCTTTTCGAGAGAAATTCTTACCTCGCCGTAATGAAATGCGGCGAGGTCGTCAAAAACGGCTATTTCAAGGGGGGAAAGAAAGCCTATGAGTGCATCCCGGTTCTGTTCCGGCCTGCCGCTTTTTGCCACTCCGTACTCTAACTCGGCGAGGGTAATTGCCGATATCCCAATGTGAAACGGCTTGAAGGCCTTGAAGCGTTTTTCAACTTGAATCGGATGCTTTTTGATGATGTAGATGCAGATATTGGTGTCAAGCATAAACTGCATTAGAATTCTCTCTTCTCGAGTGCAGGCTGCATGCGTTCGCTCATGAAATCATCGGTGAAGTTATCCAAGCTTTCAAAAAACGGACCCCAAGGATCTTGTTTAGAAAACAGGATAACTGTGCCACCAATTTTGTTCACATAAACCTCTGATCCTTTAAATCTATATTCCTTGGGTAATCTTACTGCTTGACTCTTACCGTTGATGAATAATTTCGCGGTGTGCATGTAGTCCTCCCTATAGTCTATATCCTATAATATATACTTATCCTTATGCTGTCAATAGGTTCCCATGAGTTGATTGTCCATCAAAAAGGGCCGAAGAAATCGGCTCCCTTGATTATGATTCGCATATGGATACTCTACTGAATTCCGCTTATTCCTTGATGGCTGTAGACCAGGTTGTCAGCAGCTGTACCGTATTTTTGTGAGAACTACTCTTTCTCGGATTCGTTGTTGGTTGGCTGTGTTTCGGTTGTCTTGTTCGGCTGGGCGGGCGGGTCAGGTTGTACCGCTACAATCGCCGTTTCTACTTGTTTGTGCTCGACATGCTCGGCCAAGAATTTGTCAAGATTTTCTGGTACCACGGGTACAGCTTCAAGAAAAACCTCGCGTTCCGGAGTCTCGCCGGGAATGCACGGATAGGACCCATCGCGAGATTCAGGTTCCCTGACTGCCGCAAAAGTGCGGGTTTTGCAACACCCGACCGTGCATGCGCTGCTGTTATTCCGTTCGCACCAATGCCCAGAACGACCATACGTGCTTTGCCCTATTCCTTGCAGGTAGGACGAAGGCGACGTGGCCCCGTTGCGGGCAGGTATAAGACCTACCCGGACAGGACACTCACTGAATCCCAAACCTCTCCGTGCAATGACCAGAGCAGCGGCCATATGCACACTAATACCAAATCTCTGAGCATAGTTTATTGCTCCGATAGTTGAAGTGTATGCGGGATTAACGGATAACACCTCAATCCCGGAGCGGTAACAGGCGGACCGGAGGATCTGCTGAGCTTGTGAATAGGCAAAGGAAGAGATCATCCGGGAGTGCTTGGAGTTGCCTTCTGCTTTGTGCTTCCTGAAGTCGAGGTTTTCGATGACCACGGGCTTGCGGGCGATAGTTGCCATCTCTATCACTCGTTCTCCGATAACCGCCTTACGCTGTTCTGAGGTCTTGCCGTAGGTGATACAGTGGATTCGGGTAGATATCACCCGAAATGATCTACCTCGGTCACTGCCAGGTGATCGGCATTGAGGTCAACTCCGATGGCGCCGGCGAGTCTGGAAGTAATCGGTTTTACCTCCTGGTATTGGGTGGAGGCAAAGACCCTCCATCCTTTCTCGTCTTTGAGAAACCGGTAGGAGATGGCCTGTCCTGAAAGGAGAGCGTGTTCGATAACATCGTGGCCGTAGGCGAACCGCACATTGTTGATTATGGTCCATTTACCAGCCTGAGTCTGAATGAAAAGGTTGCATGGTCGCCACGCATCCTTGACACCCGGAAGTCTCATCCTTCGATCCGATGACGAAGAACTCCCGTGATCTCGCACCAGTCGTCTTTCCATTCTTCGTGTGACGAGTAACCGTTTTCCTCAAGGTAGAACTGTGCACGGAAGAGCTTGTTGCTCCCGAAGCAGAAATGAATCGTTATCTACTTCCAAGTCTCTGAGTTTATGAGGCCGGGCATGAGAACCGGCTCCGGGTATTTTGCATCTCGAGCATCTTTAATCTTCCTCTTTACCGGAGGCCTCCCGGGCGAGAACATGCTTTATCAGCGCTGCAACGGTTCGAGCCCCCAGGTTCTTCATCATCCTGTGTTTGTGAAATTCGACCGTCCGTGTTGAGATTCCGAGGAGAACCGCTATCTCCTTCACCACTTTGCCTTCGGAAAGAAGGTCGAAAACTTCCTTCTGCCGCTTCGTCAATCGA
Source organism: Syntrophorhabdaceae bacterium PtaU1.Bin034 (assembly GCA_002067405.1). Next base: position 2,676 of record MVRP01000077.1, read on the forward strand.
CTCCTTCCCTTAGCCCGGGCAACGTCGTCTCCGCTCCCCGGCGGTCGGGCTGCCCTATCCGGGCCGGCCTGCGTTGGGGTCACTTCCCTGGCTACGTGGATCGACCCGACGAAACATGAATGGATGAAGACAGGGGAAACGGAAACCACGAGATGGACATTCAGGCGGGGTTCGAAAATCTCTTCCACCATCGCCCGCCCCACCTCGACTGATCGAAGATGAGGACACCCGGGGAAAGGCTCGGTCAGCCCATGGACAACCTCGTAGCACTTTTGTCCGATAAGACTGTGGCGCTCGCGACCGACCATTCGGGCAAAGGATGCATTCGCCCTCACGATGCGGAATTCGGCATCGTGGATTGAGATAAGCTCAAGGGCCTCATCGAATTCCTTCAGCCAAAGCTCCGGCGGAGCTGCATGACTTTGCGCACTTTCAATTTTTTCCACCGTGACGTCTCCTCTCACGCGTCGGGATACTCCCGGGCGGCATGAAAGGGAGCCGTCAATTATACTACGGGGAAGAAACGCCCGGCAAACGTTTTTGGGCTTTTTTACAATAAATATGCCGGCTGAAGCCGGCTGATCTTCCAGCGCATGATCGCAGAAGGAGAAGCGAGGAAGCGGATATGCGGAAGAGCAAAAGAAAGTGCCCCGTTCCGTTTTTTCCGCTTCCTCACATTATCCTGTGAACTTCTGCAGTTCGGCGACTAGGTGCGGAACTTTCCCACGAGGGCCCTGAGTTCCCTGGAAAGGCCCGCGAGCTGTCCTGCCGCACCGGAATTGTCCCTGATCCTGTCGGAAGTTCTCGTAATCACGCCTGATATATTCAGGATGTTCCGGGCGATCTCGTTGGTCGTCGCTGTCTGTTGCTCCGCGGCGACCGCAATCTGGCTTACCTCACTGCTTACCGCTTGTATTTGCCCCAGCACGTCTTTGAGTGAATCGCCCATTTGGGCAGCCTTTTTGACACCCTCTTCCACCTCGCCGACCCCCTCTTCCATCGACGTAACGGCGTGGAGGGTCGACTTTTCTATCGCATTCACGACCTCGCTGATCTCGCGCGTTGCCTGAATAGTCCTGTCGGCCAGTTTCTTCACTTCGTCCGCAACTACCGCAAAGCCTCTCCCATGCTCACCTGCGCGCGCAGCTTCGATAGCCGCATTGAGCGCGAGAAGGTTGGTCTGGTCGGCCACGTCGTTTATAAGGTCGATTATCTCGCCGATCCGGCCGGACCTCCGGCCGAGTTCCTCGACAATGGTCGAAGAGTTCTTCACTTTCGCCTGTATGCCCTCCATAACGGCCAGGGTCCCGGCAATCATCGTTTCACCCGCGACCGCAGACTTGTTGGCACTATCCGAACTCCTTGCCGCAAGGGTACACTTCTGGGCGATCTCCGTTGATGTCATGGACATCTCTTCGCTTGCCGTCGCCACCGAATTGATCTGAACCGTCATTTCCTCCGCACCCCGGGCCATCTCGTGAGTAGACAGCTCCAGGCTCGCAGCCGCTTCATCTACCTGGCCGCTCATCGCACTGACCTGAGCGATGGTGGTGTCGAGGGCATCGGCCAGGCCGTTAATATGCCTGCCCAATTGGCCGATCTCGTCAGCGGAAGAGATTTCAAGCCTCGTGGTCAAATCCCCCCGGGAGATCGCCTCCACGCCGTCTATCGTCTTTTTTATAGGTCTCGTCATCGATCTTGCCACCGCAAAAGCCGCGCCCAGCATGCAAACCCCGACCGCGCCGCACGCGAGCAGCACATACCGCAGCACGCTCCCTGACGTTTTTTCGCTCAGCTCCCGAGGGGTCCCGATAAGGAGCGCGCCGAGAATCACGCCGTCTGCGCCCTTAATAGGGGAATAGACGGCGTCATACCTCCTCCCCGCCAGTTCTGTAACCGCATGTACTTTCTCGCCTTTTTTCAGCACCTTTTCAGCAGTATCCCCTTTGTCGATCTTCATACCGATTGCAGGTCTGCCGTCCTTCATAATGGTAGTCGATGCTACTGTATCGCCGGAGAATATGGCGCACTCGACCCCCGTATTCTTCTTCACTTCTTCAAGGACGGCCACATTTTCCGATAAATTGAGACCCGTGGTGACCGTCCCGACAATGGTGTTTCCCGACCAGACCGGCGCGCCCGCCCTCAGGGAAATCTTGATTATTGTCCCTGTGTCTATGCCGACCCATCCTTCTCCTTTGAGGGCCATCTGAACTGCAGCCTGATTGACTACCTTATCTCCGGCCTTGTCGGAGTGGGCCCTCGCCAGCACCGTTCCTTCATGATCGGAGACCGTGACAAAATCAAGCCCATTTTTCTCCATGGCCTTCCTCCCTATCTGACGGAGAGCAGCAGAATCCTTGTTTTTTATCGCTTCCACGAAGTCCTGTTTTTGCGCGGTGAGCGCTGCAGTCGACAGGGCCTGGCCTTTCATCAGCTCCAGGCGCGACTCCGCAAAGGCGGCTTTAGCCCACGATTCCTTCTCCGCCAGATCGTTCGTGGCGTTCGACACAAGAAGATACGCCGTGATAAGGGTAGCGGCACAGAGGAATACGATGCTCATTGCTATCAGACCCGTAATCTTGCCTGTGATGGTGAGATTATGCCAAATTTTCATGTTTCCTCCCAAATATATTAGAGTGGTAGTGCAATCCGGTTAGCGGCATAACTCAGTTATCGGCCGTTTCCCGGGATTCGGTAGCTGTCATTATTACTAGTGATCAGGTGCAAAAGTGAATGCGACCCTGAGAGACTGTTTGCTTTTGTCCCCTGTAATACGGTAGTTTGTTATATTCGATGCGTTGTTTCACGCATGATGAGCATGGGGAAATCACTCCCGTCGCGAGGTTTTGAAAAGAGCGGAGCACAGCCGCCACTGTCCGGAAGGTGTGCGTAGATGTCACACAGTATCACCCTGATCACTACTATCGCCGCCAGCGTGGGGCTCGCACTGGTACTGGGGCTCGTTGCCGTTCGGCTGAAATTGCCGGCCCTCGTCGGCTACCTCATTGCCGGTATTCTGGTGGGTCCCACCACGCCCGGTTTTGTCGCCGATGTCGAGCTGTCGGGCCAACTGGCCGAGATCGGCGTGATACTCCTCATGTTCGGCGTGGGGCTCCACTTTTCCCTGGATGACTTGCTGGCCGTGCGCAGGATCGCCTTGCCCGGCGCCGTCGCTCAGATAGGGGTAGCGACCGCGCTCGGCGGCTGGATGGCCATTGCGTGGGGCTGGAGCCTGGGAGGGGCCATAGCCTTCGGCCTGGCACTCTCCGTGGCAAGCACCGTGGTTCTCTTAAGGACCCTGGAACAGAGGGGCATTCTCCAGTCGGTCAATGGAAAGATCGCGGTGGGCTGGCTGGTGGTGGAGGATTTGGTCACGGTTCTGGTCCTCGTCCTGCTGCCCCCGCTTTCCGGCTGGCTGGTTGAGGCACCGGCAGGGCATCCACCCGGCGGGAACCTCGTTCTCACGCTTTTGCTCACCCTGGGAAAGATAGCTGCTTTCATCGCACTCATGCTTCTGGTGGGCCGACGGGTCTTTCCGTGGCTTCTCTGGCAGGTAGCGGGGACCGGCTCACGGGAGCTGTTCAACCTGTGCGTTATCGCCGCCGCCCTGGTCATTGCGTATGGCTCGGCAATGCTCTTCGGTGTCTCCTTTGCCCTCGGGGCTTTTTTTGCCGGGATGGTGATGAGGGAGTCGCCCTTGAGCCATCGGGCGGCCCAGGAGTCGTTGCCGCTCCGGGACGCGTTCTCGGTGCTCTTCTTCGTCTCGGTCGGAATGCTTTTCGACCCACACGTGCTGCTGGAACAACCGCTTCACGTGCTCGCCGTGGTCGCTATCATCATGATCGGAAAGTCGCTCGCCGCGTTTCTGCTCGTCCTCGCTTTCCGCTACCCCCTAGATACCGCCCTTACCGTATCGGCGAGCCTTGCCCAGGTGGGGGAGTTCTCGTTTATCCTCGCGGGGCTGGGCGTTTCTCTGGGTCTTTTGACCCATGAAGCCCAGAACCTGATCCTCGTGGGAGCGATTATTTCGATATCGGCCAATCCTTTCATATTCCGAACCGTAAAACCGGTCCAATCCTGGATCGGATCCCGGCCCGGGCTGGCCCGCGCCCTCGTCCTGCCTGATGATCCCCTGGCCGAACTGCCGATGACGGTCAAGTCCGAATACGTCACGGGTCATATAGTGGTGGTCGGCTACGGACGGGTGGGCCGTTACATCTGCGACGCCCTGATCAAACACGGGATGCCCTTTGTGGTAGCCGAAGAGAATCGGGAGCTGGTCGAGGAGTTGCGTGTTCGCGGAATAAACGCGGTCGCGGGAGATGCAACCACTCCTCCCGTCCTCATTCAGTCGCACGTCGCCCGGGCCAGCATGCTGGTAGTTGCCACTCCGGACAGTTTCAGCGCCCGTCAAATGATGGAGATTGCCTACATGCTCAATCCCAGGATCCAAACCGTCGTACGTACCCACAGCGAGGAAGAGGCGGAGCTTCTGAGAAGCGAGAAGGCCGGGGCAGTGTTCCTGGGAGAGCATGAGCTTGCGTCCAGCATGATGCGCCACGTGCTGGAGAGGGTGCACGCCGACAGTCATGGACATTGAGCACCGGCTTCCACACAGCCGGTCGCTGACCGCGACGCCTTCATCGCCGCTTGACATGAAGAATGCAATAATGTAGAACAGTTCTTACGCCATGGGTAACCCGATGAAAAAAGCCGTTCTTGTCTGTGCCCTGTTAGCAGTGCTTATGTGCTATCAGCCGTTGGCACTGTTCCTCGGCTCCATGGCCCCTCACGTTGCCTCGCATGGCGACAAGAGCGATGTGCTGGATCATACGGGCACGGTTTTGCCTCAGGAATGGGGTCTCAGGAAAACGATCGCCCCGGCCGTGCGTGTGCTTTCCGCATCACTGTTCCAAACAGGGATGGTCATACAACAGTCCGTTCCTTCCGAATCCGGTGCCTCTGCTATTTCTGTGGCCCTTGACGCTCAGCCGGCCGCTTCCGGGTTCGCTTATCTGAACAATCTCAGTCTTCGCTGCTAAGCCGACATCTGCCGAATCCGTCTGGTCAGGTTCCGTGATGTCCCGGAAGGGAGAGTTCCATCATGCAACGGAAGTTTTCTTACCATCACAAGTCAGGACAGCACGCGAACAGGGGGGGAGACCATGATGAGGATGGGGAATATCGCGATTTCCGCTTCGCAAGAAAGACAGGTGACGGGGTCAGCATCTTTCCCGGGGCCAGGGCGGTTCCGCCGAACCTCGCATGGGAACGGGTGAATGCATTGGACCAAGAATCCCGGCCAACCGGTGTTTAAGCCGGTGAAGCGCGGTACTCGAGTCGGAGGTTAATGAATGAAGGGACGAAAAAGGTTCAAGATAATTGCTGGATTGATAGTACTCCTGGTTGGCGGGGCAGGAACGGGTGTCACGCTGTACACGGATCTGCTTTTCTTCCATGATGTCGGTTACACGGGCGTTTTCCTGAAGATGCTTTCCGCCCGTTTCCTGTCAGGGCTGGCATTCGGGCTCGCCGCGCTGCTCTTTATCCTCGGCAATGTCATGGTCGCCAACCGGCGCGTGTTTCCCCATATCAGCATGGACCTGCCCGGCCGGATCACCATTCCCATCCCGGTGGAACACCTCGACAGGACGGTGAAAGTGCTCGGAATAGCCGGGGCGTTCGCCATTGCCGTAATCGCCGGTATCTGGGGCAGTTCCATGTGGAGGGACGTCTTGGTTTTTGCCAACAGCGTGACCGCAGGGACAGCGGACCCCATACTCGGCAGGGACGTGGGCTTCTACCTCTTTCAATTGCCCCTGATCCGTATTCTCAAGGGGTTCAGTGCATTTGTGCTCGTTATCACCCTCCTCATGGTTGCGTCGGGTTATTTTTTCCGGGGTGCCGTGGTTCCCCTGGGCAGGTCCCTTGCCATCGATGCCCGGGCAAGAAAACACGTGTCCTTCCTTGGAGGCCTCTTTATCCTCAGCGTCGCGGCCGGCTTCTACCTCGACCGGTTCGCCCTTCTCTTTTCTCCCGGAAAGATACTCTTCGGAGCGGGCTACACCGACGTCAACGCGAGGCTTTTCGTTCTGGATGTGCTCGTCGTTCTTGCCGCGGTGACGGCCGTCCTGTTTACCGTGGGCTTGTGGAGGGGAAAGCTGAAGCTCGCCCTCGTCCCCATAGCCCTGACAATAATCGTCTACATCGGCGGCCTGCTGGCATACCCGGCGCTTCTCCAGAGCCTGAAGGTCACGCCGAATGAGATCAACCTGGAAGTCCCCTTCATTCAGCACCACATCAACTTTACCCGTTTTGCCTATGATCTCGACAGAATCGAGATGCGTCCCTTTGACCCCGGCTACACGCTCACAAGCGGGGATATTCAGAAGAACGACGCGACGATCAAGAACATCCGGCTCTGGGACCACGCGCCCCTCCTGAGAACCTACAGCCAGCTCCAGCAGATAAGGACGTACTACCGCTTCACCGATATCGACAACGACCGGTACACGGTGAACGGCACATACCGGCAGGTCATGCTGTCGCCACGGGAGCTTTCTTACACGGACCTCCCCAGCCGTTCCTGGATCAACGAGAAGATGATCTTCACCCACGGGAACGGTGTGGCCCTGGGCCCGGTAAACAGGATCAGCAGGGAAGGCCTTCCTGAATTCTTTATAAAGGACATACCGCCGGTCTCGGATTCGGATATCAAAGTGACGCGGCCGGAGATCTACTTCGGGGAGCTTTCGAGCGACTACGTGATCGTGAAGACCAAGATGAAAGAATTCAGCTACCCCACCAGTGAGGGCAATGTCTATGCGTCCTACGAGGGCACCAAAGGTCCCAGGCTCGATTCGCTGATAAGAAAGGCGGCCTTCGCCTCCCGATTCAGCAGCGCAAAGATCCTCCTCTCCTCGGATATTACCAAAGAGAGCCGCATACTCTACAACCGGGAGGTACGGTCACGGGTGCAGACTATAGCGCCCTTCCTGGTCTACGACAAGGACCCCTATATCGTGGTGGCCGATGACGGCAGGCTTCACTGGATCCTCGACGCCTACACCATTTCCGGCGGTGTGCCCTATTCAAAACCGATGAACAGGAACATCAACTACATCAGGAATTCCGTCAAGGCAACCGTCGACGCCTACGACGGGACGGTCAATTTCTACATCAGCGATCCCCGGGACGTGGTGGCGAGGGTATACGACCGCATGTTCCCCGGGCTCCTGAAGCCTCTTGATGCCATGCCTGAAGACCTGAAGCGGCACATCAGGTATCCCCAGGAGCTCTTTCATGTCCAGGCCTCCATGTTCGCCGTTTATCATATGACCGACCCCAGGACGTTCTACAACAAGGAAGACCTCTGGGAAATTCCGGCCCAGGGGGACAAGGTCATGGAGCCTTACTACACCATCATGAAACTGCCTCAGGACGCGAAGGGTGCGAAGGGCGGCGCGGCAGCGGGCGGCAAGGAAGAGTACATATTGCTTCTTCCCTTCACCCCGGCCAAGCGGGACAACCTGGCTGCCTGGCTCGCGGCCCGCTGCGACGGACAGGACTACGGAAAGATGGTCGTCTATTCCTTCCCGAGGGACAGGCTCGTCTTCGGTCCCCGGCAAGTGAGCGCCCGCATCGACCAGGATTCACAGATCTCGCAACAGCTCACCCTCTGGGGGCAAAAGGGTGCGAAGGTCATCAGGGGCAGGCTCCTCGTGATCCCCATTGAGCGGTCTCTCCTTTACGTCCAGCCGCTCTATCTCGTTGCCTCGGACGAAGGGGGGCTTCCGGAACTGCGGAGGGTGATCGTGGCGTACGAGAACGACGTGGTGATGGAGGAAAACCTCGAGGCGGGCCTTCTGAAACTGTTCGGACAAAGAACAGCCGTGCCGGCAAAGGGAGAGCAGGCAACGGCGGTCAAGGAGGACCTCGGCGTCGGCCAATTGGCGAAGGAGGCCATGAAGATTTTCGAAAAGGCAAGCGAAGCGCAGCGGCAGGGAGACTGGGCGGGCTACGGCGAGCACTTGAAGAGGCTCGAAGAGACCCTGAAAAAATTGGCAAGATGAGGGTGATCAACAATAAGGAGGTGGCAGGATGAGCTCGTGTAAAGTCGCCTATTTTTCGATGGAGATCGGGATCCGGAACGACATGCCCACTTACAGTGGCGGGCTGGGGATACTTGCAGGGGATACGATACGTGCTGCGGCTGATCTCAGGGTGCCCATGGTCGCGGTAACGCTCCTGTATCGCAAGGGCCATTTCCGGCAAAGGCTCGACCAGTACGGAAGGCAGATGGAAGAACAGGTCGAGTGGACTGTCGAGGATTTCCTGAAAGAATCGGCCGTGCGGACCGCAGTGACGATCGAAGGACGCACTGTTTATATCCGTCCCTGGCGGTATGATGTGAGAGGCGCCGGCGGTTTCTCCGTTCCCGTTTACTTTCTCGACACCTTTCTGCCTGAAAACGACGAAAAGGACCGGACCCTGACGGATTCCCTGTATGGGGGCGACGAGAGCTACCGGCTTTGCCAGGAGATTGTGCTCGGGATAGGAGGCATCAGAATACTGAGGGATCTCGGGTACACCGGTATAGAAAGGTTCCATCTCAACGAAGGACACTCGGGCCTTCTCACCCTGGAACTCCTTCATGAGGAAGCCGTAAAAGCGGGAAGAGCGTCGATCAGTGAGAAAGACATCGCGGCGGTCCGGGAACGGTGCGTCTTCACTACCCATACCCCTGTCGCCGCGGGACACGACCGGTTCCCCCTCGATCTGGTCTCGGAGGTGTGCGAATACTGCATGGATATCATCAACCTGAAAGATATCCTGTGCTACCAGGGATGTCTCAACATGACCTACCTGGCCCTCAACCTCAGTCGCTACGTGAACGGTGTGGCAAAAAGGCACGGAGAGGTATCGAGCCTCATGTACGCGGGGTACGAGATAGACTCCATCACCAACGGGGTCCACGCCGCCACCTGGACATCCCCATCCTTCCAAAGGCTGAACGAGCGCTACATCCCCGGTTGTATGGAAAATGCGGTCAGTCTTCGGTATGCCCTGAACATACCGAAGGATGAGATCTGGAAAGCGCACCGCGAGGCAAAAGGCAACCTCCTGCACGTCGTCCGGGAGAAGACGGGATGTGCCATGGATGACCGCACCTTTACGATCGGCTTTGCACGGAGGGCCACGGCGTACAAAAGAGCCGACCTGCTCTTTCACGACACGCAAAGACTCCTCGATATCGCAGAGAGGGCCGGCGCGTTTCAGGTGATATATGCCGGCAAGGCCCACCCGCGCGACGAGGGCGGCAAGGCGATGATCAGGCGGGTCTTTGAAGCGCGGGAGCGACTCAAACCCCGCATCGCGGTCGCCTATCTCGAGGACTACGACATGGACCTTGGCCGATTGATCACCGCGGGGGTCGACCTATGGCTGAACACACCCGAGCCGCCCTTGGAGGCGTCCGGGACAAGCGGGATGAAAGCGGCCGTCAACGGTGTGCCTTCCTTAAGCATTCTCGACGGGTGGTGGATCGAGGGATGCCTGGAGGGTATCACCGGGTGGGCCATCGGGCGTGACGGGACCGGTATCGAAGCCAACCGTTCGAACGACGTCCTCTCTCTTTACGGCAAGCTGGAACATACGATCATCCCCCTCTTTTACCGGGACCGGGACCGGTACGTTGAGGTCATGCGAAACGCGATCGCCCTCAACGGGTCGTTCTTCAATACTCACCGCATGATCCAGGAGTACGTTTTGAAGGCATATTTCAGATGAAAGCCGTCCTTCTCATGCTCAATCCCCGCTGTCAACAAGGGCACGAGCATCGACCGTATGATGTCCGAGCACAAGCTGCGATGCACCGATCCGGAGTACGCGAGGCCGGCAGGGGAGGAACCAACGTGTCCCGGGCGATAAAGCAGCTCGGAGGGGGGATCGACGGCCCTCTGCGCGATGGAAGGCCTATGGGCCGTCTGCCTCACCCGCAAGGTGCGCCACGCCGACCACCTTGTCAATGGGAACGACAAAAGCGATCCCCATGCCCGGTTTACCGAGATCGGTGGCCCGAACAATCTCGCTAAGAATATTCTCATTCTTGTCCGAGTAGGTGACGGTCAATACGATCTCTTTCTCCGGCTCGATGGCGATCCCCAATATTTTCTGCCTTTCATGGATGCCCGAACCCCGGCCGTAGAGAACGGTGCCCCCGTGAGCCCCGGCCTTCACGGAGGCCTCGAGCACGGTATCGCCCCAGCCTTTTCGCACGATGGTAACGATGAGCGAGATATCCGACATGTTTCACTCCTTTCAATATTTCTTGATTTTGAGAACAAAGCCCAGGACCGTGACCGAGATAATGGGGGCCAGGGCAATGAGCGCGACCAGCCCGAGGCCATGAACAATAGGGTCCTGATCACCCATGGAAGAAGATATGCCGAGGGCAAGGGCAAGGAGAAAGGTGTTCGCCATGGGCCCCGTAGCGACCCCTCCCGCATCCACCGCAATGGAGAGGAACTCCTTGTCGCTGAACCATATGATCACGAGCACGAGCATATATCCGGGGATAAGGATATAAAGCAGCGGTATGTCGTACACGATCCTCAACATGCCCAGACCCACGATAAGGGCAACACCCGTACAGATCGCATGAAGGACCGTGGACTGGCGGATCGATCCGCTCGATGCCTCTTCGACCTGGTCGGCCAGTATGCGCACGGATGGCTCACCCCAGGCGGTAAGGAACCCGAGGAGAAAACCGAGGGGCATGAGCACCCAGCGATGGGACAACGTTCCCAGGGCTTCCCCGATAGCCCTGCCGAAGGGGAGAAAACCGATATGCACCCCCTGTAGAAACAGCATCAGTCCCACGGATGCCAGCAGGGTGCCCTTGAGTATATCGACAACGGGCCTGCGGGGCAATCTGAGCATCAGAACCTGGAAGACTACGAAAAGAAGCACCAGGGGAAGTACTGCCAGGACGACGCTCAGTATGGTCTCCCAGAGGTTGTCTAAAACGTTTATCCCATTCAATGCGACAATATTCCCATGATCAATATGGCGATGATCGGCCCTATGGATGCGAATCCCATCAGGCCGAAACCATCCGATACGGCTGACCTCCCTGCGAGAACCGAGCTGAGACCGAGGGCCAGGGCGATCACTACAGGAGCGGTGAGCGCGCCCGTGGTCACACTTCCCGAGTCATAGGCCAGGGGGATGAATTGCGGGGGAGCGAAAAAGGAAAGGATAATGACGCTCGAATAGGCAGCCGCCAGCAGGTATACCATGGGGAACCCAAAAACAACACGCAGCATGGCGATTGCGACAAAACACCCCACACCGACAGCCATGACATACAACACAGTGTTGCCCGGAATGGCCCCCTGTGAGATCAGGCCTGCCTGCCTGGACAGGACCAGTACATCGGGTTCCGCGATGGTCGTTGCAAAACCCAACAAGAAGGCCATTGTCATTATGAGCAGCACCGAGCCTCTCCGGGGCAGCTCCGCTCCGATGAACCTTCCCATGGGAAGAATCCCGATATCGATGCCTGTGAAGAAAAGTATCAACCCGCCAATAGCCATGACGGACCCGATGAGAAACTGGAAAAACAATGAAGCCGGCGCCTTCACCAAGGTAAACTGGAGGAGGCAGACGAGAACGATCAGAGGCGCGATAGCCTTGACTACTTCCAGGAATTTTTCCTTAAATAACTGCAGCATATCTGACCAAATGGATCCTGTTATTCCGCTACCAGCACATCGCAACGGGATTGTGCGAGGATGTGCAGCGTGACACTTCCAAGGAGGAATTCCTCCACCCGTGACCTTCCATGCTTACCGACAATGATGAGATCGGGCGCCCATTTATGGGCGATCTCCGGCAGTTTGCCCGGTGCGTGGCCATGCTCGACGAGCCGGACAAGCTTACGGCAGTCTGCCCCCACCTCGTCGATAAAGCGTGTCATCTCCGCTTCGGCCTCCCGGTGTGCCTCAATCCGGTACTCCTCAACGACCTCATCCGAGGCGCCGGCAGAGATCATCTTCCGTTCAAACAGCGGTTCAAAGACGTGAACGAGATAGATAAGGGCCTGGGGAGCGACTATTTGCCCGTATTGCAGACCCTGGCGGGAATTTGGGGAGAAGTCCGTGGCAACAAGGACGCGTTGATATGGTCTTTCCGCTTTGCGCTTCACGACGAGGACCGGTTGGCGCACCTTGCTGAGGAGCCGCTGCGAGGTTGTGCCAAGAGCCAACGCCCGAATAGGATGGCACCCGTGCGCACCGAGCACGAGCAGGTCAAAATGCGAGGCAGCTTCCACAATCGTGTCCAGGGTATTTCCCGTGCGCACCTGTGGCTCAAGGAAAAACCCCGATAATTGACGAACTTCTTCAACTAATCCGGCCAGGGAACGTGACGCATCGTCGATGATTCCCTGCTCAACGTCCGCCGATGAGCTCATGAAGTGTTTCACGGTATCCAGCCACGTTCTTTCCAGCACGTGGAGCAGCACGCCCCTTTGTAGTGCCATCGCTGCACCGAGCATTCCCGCACGTTCCGCAGCATGATGGGAGTCGGGAGAAAAATCGGTTGCAGCCAGAATTGATTGAATACGACTCATTTTATGAGCCTCCGTGATCATATTGGGCGCTATTTCCCGCGAACGTGGTGCCGGTCAGCGCATCCGCAGCACCTTACCGTCTTTCTTCCGAACGGCGGAGATATGTTCGGATTTCCACCTTTGTCAAGCCGGAAACAGGAGCGATGTCACCGTACCCCACGGTTGTCCGGGTGGTAATACTGAAATAAAGACAGTCGAGGAAACCTATGGATCGAAGGTGAGAAAGCCGATTCGCACCATAGCCCAGCGAAGGAGTTCCTTCAAGAAGAGGGAAAAGCACCCGGTATAACAGTGAAAAGACAACCGACGTCGCCAGGAAGAACAGTATGGCATGTTGCGGACTTATTGGATTCTCCACTATCCCCAACAAAATCCTGCCCATAATCTGCCTCCGAAAAACCGCTTGGCCCAATCATCTCTGAAATCCTAACTTCTTCCGTACTGATTGTCAACGATTTGGGGCACTCCCAGGTGCCGTGAACGCCGTTTCAGATGGAGGAGGAACGTTCGCCGTGTTCGATTCATGATACCCGGAATATGCCTTTGCTTTATGCGTTCGTGCTGAGGCGGTCATTTACTCACGACACGCTGAATTGGCTCGCCCGAAAAGGGTTCAACCTTATTCCTGCCTTGGCCGACCTACCGGACATCATCACCCTTCTTCGTGTCTGACAAGAACTTCAAAAAGGCGATAACAGTCTGCCTGTTAAAATCGTTCACTTCTTCCACTGTCTCGGCTGTCGCCGGAGCTTTCTCCTTTAAGGCAACGAAAAGCTCGTCGTCGGACATTCGATCGTAATCCATGATCCCATCCTATCGATCATCGTAGATTCGGGCGCTTCCTCCATGTTTACCCTGCTGCTCACTAGATAATCAAGCCTTAACTCTGTCCACCGCTATTATAATACGTTTATAGGACATACTAACTACGTCTGTAGGGCTGTTTCTATTTATTGTCGAAAGTTCGATACTCTTCGGTGGGAGGCGCATGGCAGACGTAAAAAAGCTGATAGGAAACAGGATCAAGACGCTGAGGCAAGCCAGGGGCATTTCCCAGGAAAAGCTTGCAGAGAAAACGTCCTTGAATACCAAATATATAAGTAGTATCGAGAGAGGCAAGGCCAATCCGACCCTCGATACTTTCATTAAAATTGCGGATGCTTTGAAGCTTGGCATACCGGAACTGTTTAATATCGAGTATGAGCCGAAGGAACTGGCACAACTCATCGCCGGATTGATCAGTGAGGGGGATAGCACAAAGCTGCAGCTTGCCGCAAAGGTGCTGAACGCCATATGCCGGTAACGAACCGATACGGCAATTCCTTTTCCGCGAACGGTAAAGCTCCTCATCAGACATTCCTTTACAGTCCTTTATGGTCATTGTCTGTCCGTTGGTACCATGTGCTGACATGATAGGGGCCCTTCTAATTACCAACGCTGCACTTTCGCCTGAACAATGGGGACGAAAAAAGCCCCCTTCTCGGAACCGATAAGAAGGGGGCGACGGAAGGGAAGGATCGATGCAGGTTCTAAAAGGCCAGAATCAGCTTCAGCCAGAACGTATCGCCTTCAGCTCTGTTCTTATCATAGACTGCAAACTGGTATTTCCCGGTGACGCAT
>MVRP01000078.1 GCA_002067405.1 Syntrophorhabdaceae bacterium PtaU1.Bin034
TAAAGCATAATATAGATTAGCGAAGAGGCTAAGTCAACCTATGGGCAGTTCGGAAATATTGCTTGACTCTCCTGCTATCCCTCGCGTGCTCGAACTTTTGATGGAAACAAAAGAGGGCTGTGACGAGATGTCGGTCATGAAACTTTTGCCTGACAAGGCGTATGCACAAAAGGCTCTTCAGGTGCTCCTCGGGCAGGGGATCATAGAGAAGGAAGACGGAAGGCTGAGGATCGCAGAGGGCGAGGAAATCAGCCGCACGATAAAAGGAATTATTCGTTTTTACGCAAGGATCGACAGGATCACGAGAAGAAGACTTCTTTTTCGCGGGATCCTCAACACGACGCACTACGAGTGTCTGGTCCATTTCAACACCTTTATCGGCCTCATGCAGAACGAAGGGTTCGCACAACCCGAGGTTGAAGTTCTCCTGGAGAAAGACAGAAGAGAGGGGTATGTCGAGCGGGTGAAGATCATGTACCGGTCAAGAGAGGGCGTCAGACATCGATGCTTCCCTTTTATCCCTCTTTACTACTATCCTCATTTTATCATGATGAAGTCGGATCAGACGGAGCACCTGCGAGAGAGACTGAAGAACGCCGGGGTATGCATGACGGAGGAAGAGTATCTCCTGGGCCATTATCCGAAAGAGATCGCGAGCCAGTCGAGAGACTATATCACCAGAGAAAAGGAACACATCCGCCAGAAGATCAAGAATGAAGCCTTTGATATATGGTGGTACTACAGGTATTGAAGCCGTCCTTTTGCTGGCGCCTGCACCTCATCGGAGTTATACTTCCATTTGAGGGCCGCATGATGCAAATGGCCGGCCCATTTCTAATGGAAGGACACTTCTTTTTCGACAGCGCATCAATAAGGGAACGGCATGTGGTCTTCGCATCAGCCGTTCGCTTGTTCGAAGACTTCCCGCACAAACTTCTGGCCTTCCTGCGCGCACAGGACATGTCACCAGCGGAACTTATGGAAGATCTGGAGCACATCCGGTTTTGGCATGACGTCATGACGAACCACAAGGGCCGGGCACGATCGCCTTCAAGAACGGCCATACAGAAGCATTCCCGACATCAGGCACGAGAAGGTCTGCAGCTACGCACGCAGAAGCGACTTATGGACCGAAGGGTACGCGTGCTGAATTAGCGGGGCACTCTTGCAACCGGAGGCGTTTCCTCGCCCCGTTGACCGGGACCATCACAACTATAGCAGCTCCACTGGAGCGTTCGCGAGAAGAATCCTTGCCAGGCGTATTCTCCATAAAAGCAATGCTGGCTCGCTGGCGGCTCGCTGGCATGGCCCGCGAGCTGGGTTTCGTGAAAGGCACATCGCTACCTCTATTTCCCGGCCAGACAGGGCCTCTTTTCTCCCGTCCTGAAAGAGGTATGGAGTTGTGGTGCGATCAAGAACGTCGCAAAAAGGAAGACTTGACAGTTTTGCCACAAATAATATACACTTTTTGTGGCAAAAATGATATGGGAAAGCACCCTCAATCAGTAGACAGCATCATACTGCAACGCATCCAGGGTAATGGTCCCGGCTGGGTCTTCTCACCCGCGCACTTTTCTGACGTAGGGAGCCGGGATGCGGTTGCGACTGCTCTCAAGCGCTACAAGCGGACCGGTCTCATCCGACAGGTATCCCGGGGGCTTTATGAGGTTCCCAGGCACCATCCCAAGATCGGAGGACTGCCGCCTTCGGTTGATTCGATCGTAAAGGCGCTGCAGGACCGCGACGCCGTCCGTCTACAGCCGACCGGAGCTTACGCCGCAAACCTTCTCGGGCTGTCAGAGCAGGTGCCGTCTAAAATTATCCTCCTCACCGATGGGCCGACCCGGCGGGTAAATATCGAGGGGCAATCCATCGTTCTCAAACACACGACGCCCAAGGCAATGGCTACTGCCGGAAGGAAAAGCGGCCTCGTCATTCAGGCACTCCGGCACATCGGACCGAAGGGCGTAACCAGCGACATACTGGACCGGATCCGGAGAGGGATTTCGGATGACGACAAGAAGCAGCTTCTCCAGGACATCCGTTATGCCCCTGCATGGATTGCGCGCCTCATGCGCGAGATCGCCGGGCAGCCAGAGGTTTCTGGATGGCTGAAGCCGAAAGAGGCGTCCAATCTGAGGGATGCAGTAGGAGAGTTCGAGGAAATACATGAGGGTGACTGGGAGAGATGAGAGACTTCTGCAGGTTGAGCCCCGCCGAGCGACGTCCCTACTTCGAAGCAGCACAGGCGAGGATCGGGCTCGCGGCTTCGAGCATCGAGAAGGATTTCTGGGTATGCTGGACACTGCGGGAGCTCTTCGGGCCGGGTGAGTGGAAGGACCGCATTGTCTTCAAGGGCGGAACATCGCTCTCCAAGGCGTGGGGACTCATTCACCGCTTTTCTGAAGACCTGGATCTCGTAATCAACCGGGAGTTCCTTGGCTTCCCGGGTGAGACCCTCTCGAACAAAGGTATCAAGAAACTCCGGGACCACTGCAGCAGCTGTGTTCAGAAGGACTTCTATGCTGAGCTTGACGAACGCTTCCGGGACTATCTCGAGGGACAGACCTGGAAACTGATAATTGCAGAGAAGGCCGAGGACCCCGACGGCCAGACATTGCTCTTCCACTACCCCTCGGCTTTCGGGGAAACCACGGTGGCCTATGTCCGGCCCGTAGTCAAGATGGAGTTCGGCGCGAGGTCTGGGACCGAACCGATCGAAACACCGGAAATCCATCCCTATCTTGTCGAGGTGTTTCCCGATGCCCTCACGGAGGCCCATTTCCCTGTCCCGACCATAGCCGCACGGCGAACGTTCTGGGAAAAGATCATGCTTCTGCATGAAGAGGGTTTTCGCCCTGCCGAAAAACCACGCAAGACAGGGCTCTCTCGCCATTACTATGACGTATGGTGCCTGATACGCGAGGGAATTGCCGATCAGGCACTGACGAATCTGGATCTATTCAATCTCGTCCTGAAACAGCGGAGGGCTTTCTTCAAACAGTCCTGGGTCGACTATGAGACGCTGCGAAAAGGAACCCTGAAACTGACGCCGTCGCCGGAGCACGAAGCGGCATGGCGCAGGGACTATGAACACATGGCCGAAATGTTTTTCGCGACCCGGCAGCCACCGACCTTTGACGAGATCCTCGAGGCAGTTCATCGATTTGAGCGCAAGTTCAACGAAATCTGAATGAATGAATCGTTAGTTAGGGAATCTGGCGACAGTCAGCAATAGGCTCTGTTAGGAAAAGAGAAGAGTGAACGAAAAGACCAGATTGCGGTACTGGCAGATGAAAGGTCTCCTCACGAAGAGGCCTATGGCAAAGAGTGATGTATCCGCCTTTACGCACCTCTTGGATGACATAGGGGACTACCCAGGCCTGTTTGATCTCGTCAAACCGCTTGTTGCCGGGGTAACGATCGCCGGGGAAGAACCTGGGCAGCTCAATTTTATCTATTCATCACTGCCATTTTCGTATTTTACCGGCGAGATGCAAACGGCTGCGGTCTTCGCATTGTATCTCCACATAGAGATCGAAAATCCAGTATCTCAACCTTTTCTTGAAGACGCGGTGTTTTCCCTTCATTTGAACGAAGAAACCGTGATCGATTACCGCCGGGAGGAACTGTTCGACAATCCAGAATCCCACGTACATCTTCTGCCTTTGTTGATTTACCCGAGAGCTGCTGACCACCACCGATGACTGCCTTGCTTTCATGAAAGACGTCCAGGAGGATGTGGCGAACATCGTGAATCTCCCGATAAACGATGATTTCATCAAGCCACTTCTCACCGGAAGAGACGTATCAACTTTCGTCCTGGCGAACCCGGGTATCCTCACCTGTCCGATGAGTGAAATGGGCAAGGGCGATTTACCGCCGGTTCTTTCAAGGTGCCGATCGCACATTTGAATGGAGCGCACAACTCGCCGATGCGATAAAGAAGACGCTGAAGAGCCAAGGGATCCCGGTTAAAGGGATAGAGATACCCGGCATCGCCGCGCCGATCAGCAGCCTTTACAAGCTTTCTCTCGGCATGGAGAGTCATGTCATGAGGGAGGCAGGTATCCTCGACTACCGAGCGCTCTATACCTTTAATGATTGGCTTGAAAAACAGCAAGCGATAGGGGAGGCTAAAGCGGTCGGCAACTCCGTCGGCGAGTACACCCAATACATCCTTGATACGCATGTTCTCATGCAGCGCAGTGTGACAGAGAAGCGCGCCCTGGCGATACTGCAGGGAGACCCCAAAAAGGTCCTCGGCCATTTGACGCAGGAGGGCAAGCCAGTAACCGATCGCGCTGCGTGGCGAAAAGCCGAAGAGGAGGAGCTGGAACCTGTAACGGACCCGGTTACAGAAGTACTCGTAGAACCATCTCCCAATAAAGACGGTATCGTGCTTGGAGCGACGGTAAGCTACCATACCGTGACGCTCAACGTGCCCTTTACGCACTCATCAATGTCCATGGAGAGGGAAGACTTTTCGCGAAACTGGGTCAATGGGACTGGGGCAATTACGGGGACATCCTCGAGTTCGCCGCCCCTGGGATTGCCCAAACGATCTACCCGGAGGTGGTGGACGCCACATTTGTGCCTGGGATCCACCCGATCAGGGCGTGCAGCGCATGTGGCAGGCTCCTAGGGTTCATGGGCAACGCGCCGGAAGAGTGCCACAAAGGCGAACCGCTCACCACGACCCAAAACGACAGCGGGCCAAATAATTCTCCAGGCAATGGCAAAATTCGCATGCGAAGAAACAAGCAGGTTGTGCCGACGATCCCGCAAAAAGAGAAGATCTTTTGCCCGTGCATGAGCGGCCTCCAGGAGTGGGAATGCTGCGGGGCGACATTATCTGAACACCTCATAAATATCGAAAGCGTCGACAGCGAGGCCCAGAGGCTCTGGCTTGTGGCGAGATCTGTTATCGAGTACCGGGACAGGCTCATCAGTGAGGATCCTGCTGGCTATATCCTGAGCGATTTTCTCGAGCTCGCCTGAGAACCCTGGGCAAAACTCGGTACCGACGATGAAGATTTCACGGTTGCCGCATGGTCATGCTTCGATATCCCCTTGCCGCCAGACGGCCGGACCGTAGCTGACCGATTTATTGATGTTCTTACATGATCGCCAGTCTACCGCGACTTTCACGAAGGGGACCAGATCATCCGGCTCGTCAGAAATCTCTCGAAGAGCTATCAATCCTTCTACAAGGTTGCGGCCATTACAGAGGAAAAGATCGACCTTCGAGAGATAATGACAGGGAGGGTCCTTTCGATAGCAAGGGTGGTTGAAGAGGTCGATGTCGTGATAGAGGATGAAGGCACCATCCTTTGGGCGAGGGTTATAGGATCCGATGAGAATGGCAAGGACGTTCTCTTTACCAATCCGCTCGTGTTCATGAAGACGTCTTTCCTTTCGGCGATCGAGAAAAACCTGGACGAAAACTATAATAGATACCGTACCGTCAACGAGAAGGAAGTGGATACAGCATCCCGCTACTCCAAGAGCAGCTTTCTCTATTGGCTCGAAGGGATAGCCAGCCAGAAGCTTCTCAAGATTTATCCGGCAAGTCGCGCGAGTACCAGAAGCGGAATGGGATAATGTGGCATACCTTATCACCACTCGCTCGGGTGCATCAACGTGGCGGACTTCTCCTGCGATAATGGTGTAGAACCCAATGATTGTCGTATCGTTCAATCCGACATAGGTTTGTGACGAATTCGCCTGTTGATTTCGGAGGGCGTGGCGGACGAGAAAGCGATCCAATTCGGGACGGCCGCACGTGAATTCTTCAACCGCATGGGTCCGGTTCAGCTTTTTGATCCGGAGATTTGTCACGGCTCGGCGTCAAAAACGGAGGGCTCTCGAAACAGCCGTTCGAGTCGAGGGCGTCGGCGCGGCGGTGCATCAAGCGCCGTGACGAAGGCTTCCCACTGTCTTTCATCTACAGTAAAAATGGTTCTATCCGCTAAGCGTTCCTCGGCCTCACCAAGCGCCGCATCAAGAACGAATTCGCTGATAGGCTTTCGTGCCGTCGTCGTCGCAGCTTGCAAGGTCTGTTTAGCGGCCTTGCTCAACCGCAGGTCAAGCTTCTCTGTTCTACTTGTCCGTTGAGTACCCATACAAGAAGTATACTCAGGGTAAACGCACCCATTAAAGGGCCATACCCCTTATTTGGCCGATCCATTAAGTATTCTCCCAAGATACTCCATATCCCAGCCAGCCTTAAGCCTCTTGGTCTTAATGCTCCTCCGCTTCGAGTTCTCCTGCTTCAGGAGATTAAGCGCCATATGTCGCAGGGTGGCGAAGTTTGCGGGTGCATGGTCTTTCCGTATCCGGCATTCATCTTCCCTGAACGTAATATCAAGCACCCAATGGAGACTATTCCCGATACCCCAGTGACCTCTCACCGCCCCCGCTATCTCCTTGGCGTTATTCTTCATGCTCGTGATATAGTAGCGGTATTCCAGGCTGGTGGTGCCGTCCTGGTAGCATTCCCTCTGGGTCATGACGATGGTGGAAAGCTGTTTCCACACCCTTTATCGGGCAACCAGTCAGCGGAAGTGGTCCAGTACCTCCGGGTCCTGCCATGATCCCCATCGACCGTCTCGTGGTACTCGTGAGGAATGTCCTTGAACTTCGATGCCAGGCCGTCCTCAAAGTAAAGCTCTACCTCCTCGTGAAGCGTACCCTGGTTTCCCTTAAGCCCGAGAACGTAGTCTGCGCCCTTGTCGATAATTTTCTCGGCAATGGCTTTCTGGCAGCCCATAACATCGATCGTCACGACGCATCCTTCAAGCGCTAAAAGCGCAAGAAGCTCAGGGATGGCGGTGATCTCGTTCGACTTCGCGTTCGTTTTGACCTGGCCGAGCACCATCCTGTGCTCAGATGCCCAGGCGCTTACCATGTGGATGGGAGACGTCTGCCTGGTACGGGAGCGGCATACTGTCTTGCCGTCGATGGCGACGATTCCTTTCGTCGCCGATCGTATGGACTCCACCCATCCGAGGAAGGCCTTCTGGAACTCTTTGGGGTCCATGCGCGCAAAGACACGGGCAAAGGTGTCATGAGAGGGTATGCCATGAGGAAGATCGAGGAAGGTCTCGAACCAAGCCTTTTTGGTATGGCCGAACTCCTCGATCTCTTCAAAGGTATCAGCGCCGCAAATCACGGCGCAGAGGGCAACAGTGATAAGGTCGATGAGTTTATGCCGCTTGTTTGAGTCCCGTGGTTCGGTGATGTTGGAAAAGAAGTTGCTGATTGCATTCCCCTTGCCCATTGTATATCGTCTCCTTGATAAACGTCAATAGTATCAAGGAGATAGCATATATATCAGCAAAAGTCTAGAAATATCGAATAGTTGGCTAGGGGCCCGGGGCCTTGCATTTCAAGCAAAAAGCGAGGATATCAAGAAGCTTACCTATTCTGAGGTACGGGCGCTGTTCCCGGAAGAGACATGCCATGCCGTCATGGCGAGCGTCGGGATCATCACCCATCTTGAAAAGGAGATCACCGGGATCGAGAAGATCATCAGAAACAGACTCAAGCTCAAAAGGCAGTTCACCGGTCTTCTTACCATACCGGGTATCGGCGACATCATCGCAATGACCATCATGCTGGAGGTAGGAGACATCAGTCGCTTCCCCACGGTCCAGGACTACTCCTCATACTGTCGTTGTGTGAAGAGTACCCGTACCTCCAACGGGAAGGTCACGGGATACGGGAACAGGGAGAACGGGAACAAGTACCTCTCCTGGGCATATATAGAGACTGCCCAGTTCGCAAAGAGATATCACGAGGCCGCACGAAGCTTCTATGAGAGGAAGATGGCGAAGATGAATAAGATCGTTGCGATCAAGGCATTGAGTCATAAGCTCGCGCGGGCGTCCTACTTTGTGATGAGGGATGGGGTGGGGTACAACGAGGCACGGCTGTTCTATAAATAACAGGGGGAGGGGTGAACCAAAAGGGCAAACGTGGGAACAACCAGGCCAAATGAGTGGGGTCCCCTCCCCCTGACCATAACAGTCGACATTCGTGAGGCTTGACGATGTCCGCCCGTGCCATGAGCTTACATAAAGCTGGTTTATAACCATGCGTAATGACCTATCCCTTAGACATGGCATGGAACAGATCATTTTCTGGAAAGTATCCCGATGGGTGCGTGGTGCGGACATGATCCGCAGAACCAAGAAAGAGAAAAAGGAGCCGGACAAAAGAAGCCAAGACGGATGGTCGGCAATGGAGCTCCAGACCCTGCAAGAAACGGTCAATTTCTTGATGGGGGAAAACTATCTCTTGACAAGGGGCCCTTTAATGGGTGCTTTGCCCTGTTGAAGCCGTCCTTTTGCTGGCGCCTGCACATTATCGGAGTTATACTTCCATTTGAGGGCCGCACGATGCAAATGGCCGGCCCATTTCTAAAACAGGAGGGAATGTATGGCAAAGCGATGTGTAATGGGACTGCTCGTGACGAACAGGGTTCAAAACGTACCGGAATTACAGAAGATTTTTACGGAGTGCGGCTGCTACATCAAGACAAGGCTGGGCCTTCACGACACGGATGCAAGCTCTTGCTCTCCTAACGGCATCATTCTTCTGGAGCTTTTCGGCGGTGATCAGGCATATGCTGAAGTCGAGGAAAAACTGAAGGCCGTCCAAGGGCTGCAGGTGCAGAAGATGATCTTCGATCAGGCGTAAGTGTGGTTACGGCAGGACCGGATAGAACGACAGATTTGACCGCAAGCCCGTGCGCCATCATCGACGAAAAGAAGGAAGTATGAAACAGATGATGATCAAACTCGGGCTTCAGGCTCTGCGCTCCCCTATCTCTATCCGGTAGATGCTTGCTGAGACCCGCTGTCTCCTTGTTGAATCACAACAACAATGCCGCCTGCAGCTAGGCTGCCCTTGATTGTTTCAATAACCCGGCGAGGCCGGTTATCACATCGTGAACCTGGTCGAACAGGTCTTTCTCGCGATGGACCAACTGGGTCTCTCGAGTAATATCCTTTTTGTTGTGGGCTTCGACCCATTCATCCCGGAGGCGTTTCAGTTCCTCACTGAGAACGTCGAAACGGAGGCGAAAGTCGTTAATTCTCTTATCTTTTTCTTCATCCATGGCATCCTCCCGTTAAGAACCTCGGTTTTGTCAAACAACTGTATTCCTTTTCATGCTCTATTCTCCCTCCCCTTCCACAGTTCCATAGTAGTCAGATCGCAAAGGCGAATGCGGTTACGCCTTGGTCTCACCCTTTTGTTGGTGACCTCAAACCCCGGCGAGTTGCTCCGGCTCATGGTTAAACGTGTGAACGGGACAAGATGTTGTCAAGGAATAAGGTATGAAGCAGAGACTACATACAGGTCTCCGGCGACGGCGAAATCGGTTAGAATAGCAACAAAGTTACTTTGAACCGGCTCCGCTGTTGACGACTGTCCTGAGACGGGCGGTCATTTCATCGCTGAGCGCCCCCAGGACATGGCTCATGGCCGAGACGACGGCGGGGTAGCCCCGCCCTTCGATCGGTTGGCTGAGGTTGGATTCCTGCCTGATGAGAAGCTCTTTTCCATCCTTCGAGAGAACGCTCCATATCGCCCTCAGCTGTACCCGTTCATCCTGTATCGGATCAAGTCTCCTTATGTTCACCCTCATCCTGTAGTCGACCGGATGGGCTCGTTTATCTGTCAAAACAGTGACGTTTTCCAGGCGTGCAGACAGGTTCTCGGCCAGGACCCGGACGACATCCTCGCGCAGCGACCCGGCCCATCTGTCAAACTCCGAATAGTCCATACCGTTGTGGCCGTCTCTTGTCATTATGTACGGCCGATCGAGGTAATCGGGAATTTCTATCATGCTTACGGCCAGGCAGACGGTTTTGTCAGGCGGTGTCTGTCTTCCTTCGATTCCCGGCGGTTCGATCGACGTGAGGGTGTAGAACCTGGTCGGAGCGGTGCCACCGCAGCCCATAAGACCGGTAAATACAACCAGGACAGCCCAAAATGATTTCCATTCTTTCTTCATTTCTCTTCTCCTTAACCCCCGCCTTTCATGGGACTTCGCATCATCTACCGCTTCTTTCTCCCCCAGACTATTGCATCAGGATGGGCTTCCAGATAATCCGACAGCAAGCGGATTGAGCGAGCCGCTTTTGATATCTCATCGACCCCCGCGTCTATATCGCCTGCGAGCGCCCGGCCCTCGGTTATCGCCTCCTGGCTGGTCGCCATGGTCTGCTCGGCTTGAGCAAGGGCCTTCTTCGCCTGTTCCAGGGTTTGCTTCACCTGCATCGGAATGCCCTCCTCGCCTGACAATGCCTGATCCATCTTTGCCGAGACGTCCCGGATAAGGCCGCTTGCCTCCCGGACGTTCGCCAGGATCGGGCCTATCTGGCTATTCACGCTTTCCATGGTCTTCGCAGTCTCTTTCAGTGTCTTGTCCAGGGATCTCATGCTCGACTTCGTCGTTTCCGAACGGACGAACTCATCGATTCCGGCCACTGCTGATCGCATTTTTTCAACAAGGTCCTCGATAGGAATATCTTCAAACCTCTTTGACAACTCCTCGACAGTGGACGGAGTTGTGGGGATCTCCGGATATTTGCCGGAGCCGACAAGCCTTATGGGTTTGTCAGGGAACAGATCGAGCGCTACCGCCAGGCTGCCGGTCACGAAGCTCTGCGCCTGAAGTTGTGCTTTCAATCCCTTGCTGATAAGGGCCTGGAGATAGTCTTCCGAGCTTGAAATCGGCCCTACCCTCTTTACCTTGCCCACCTCGAAGTCAACTTCAACCGGTATGACGAAGGAAAGATCTGTTGTCCTTAGTTGCAGGGAAATGTTGCTCACCGAGCCAACCTTTACCCCCCGGAACATGACCGGAGCCCCGACATTCAACCCTCCCACCGATTCCGCAAAGTACATAACGTATCTTTCCCGTTTCGTAAAAAGCCTGCCCGAACCGAAGATCAGCACTACTGCAACAGCCAGAACAATGGCCCCCAGGACAAATGCGCCGATGGCTGTTTTACTCGCCCGTTTGCTCATTGCCATTCTCCTTTTGCAATTATTGGACCTCCCCTTCAACAAAAAGAAGAGGCATTAAACCGCCGGCTCTCGTCGCCCTCTGCTATGCTGAGGAGCGGAGGAGATAGGGAGCGGAGGAGGAAATGCCTGTTCGCCGTTGCACCTCTGCACCTCTGCACCTCTGCACCCATGCACCTCTGCCCCCATGCACCTCTGCACCGTTGCCTCCTTCAACAAAAAGAAGAGGCATTAAACCGCCGGCTCTCGTCGCGCCATTCCGTCCGTGACCTCGTCCATGGCGGAAGCCTGACCCCGGGTCAGGAAATTGCGGATTGTCGGGTGGCGGCACTCGGCGAGAAGTTGTTTCGGGTCACCGCTCGCGATCATTGTTTTTGATGCGGCATCGAGGAAAACCGAGTTGTTGCCTATCGCAAAAATACTGGGAAGTTCGTGCGTCACCATCACGATGGTCGTTCCCAGGTTGTTGCGCAATTCGAGGATAAGGTCGTCGAGACGTCTGGCAGTAATGGGGTCAAGACCTGCGGAAGGCTCATCGAAGAAGAGTATTTCGGGGTCCAGCGCCATGGCGCGCGCCAACCCCGCACGTTTCTTCATGCCCCCGCTGATCTCTGACGGGTAGAACTCTTCGAACCCCGCCATACCGACAAGGGAAAGCTTCAATGAAGCTATTTGCCGGATCCGTGAAGGGCTTAGCGGCGTATACTGCTCAAGCGGAAGCGCCACATTTTCGAGAAGCGTCATCGAGCTCCAAAGGGCGCCGCTCTGGTAGAGAATGCCGCAGCGCCGGACGATTCGGTTCATCTCCTCGGGCTCCAGGTCCCAAAGACTCGTTTCCCCGAACAAAACCCTGCCTTTGGCCGGCCTCTGAAGACCGATAAGATGCTTCAGCAAGGTGCTCTTGCCGCAGCCGCTTCCTCCCATGATGATGAAAATATCGCCCTTATTGATGGTGAAGTTGAGGTCTCGCTGAAGGACAAGACTGCCGTATGCCATGGTGAGGTCCTGAACGACGATATGAGGCTCAGCCATTTTATCCACCCTATATGCCAAGCATGTAGCAGGCCACCGTGATGATGGCAGTAGCGATAATGATGCTTACAATGCCCGTAACAACCGCTGATCTTGTAGCATCGCCTACGGCTGATGCGCTTCTGCCGCATTGCATTCCTCTCAAACATCCGGCGAGCGCGACCAGGATGCCGAACACGAAGCCCGAGAAGATGCCGATACCCACGTTAGTCAGGTTGACGGCAGCCTTTGTCTGGTTGTAGTACTCCCTCATCCCGAGATCGAGCCCCAGCACCCCGACAATGAGACCGCCGAGTATACCCATGATATCCGCGTACAGGGTCAAAAGCGGCATCATAAGCCCAAGGGCAAGCAACCTGGGAAGGACAAGGAAGTCTATGGGGGCAATCCCGGATGTCTTCAACGCATCGATTTCTTCATTCACCTGCATGCTGCCGAGTTGGGCGGCAAAGGATGCACCCGTCCTGCCTGCCATGATGATTCCCGCCATAATGGCGCCCATGGCGCGAAACATCGCAATGCCGACGAGGTTCGCGACAAACAGCTGCGCCCCGAACATCTTCAGCTGGATGGCGCCCACGAAGGCAAGGATGAGGCCAACGAGCAGGCTGATCAGGGAGACTATGGGAAGGGCCTCAATGCCGCACTGCTGGATATTGAGCAGCAGATCCGACCGGCGAAAACGCGCTTTCCCCACTGCCAGGCGGAAGCAACCGGACGTCACATCCCCCAGAAACCTGAGTGTTTCCAGCATCCGGCGCCACACATCGGTCGCTCTGCCGCCGATCCTGGCGAGCCACGGCTCACCCCTCTTTTCGGTGGCTGTTCCTTTTTGTTCGGGCACCGCGAAAGCAAGGGTAAGAAGGCGCCGGATTCCCTCGGGCAGGCCCTCCCGATCCATCTCAATGCCCTTCTTCCTGCATAGAACAATGAGGGAAAAGACGAACGAGAGCAGTGCGCTGTCCCAGTCGGCAAGACCCTCGGTATTAAAAGTCACCCGAGTCGGTACAGGAGTGGCTTCAAGTTCCTTCTCGAGATCCGTCAGCTCCGGCACTTCTGCGTCGAGTCGCCAGTTATTTAACAGGGAGACCGTGACGGACCCATCAACAAGCCGTTCGAATCGCAGGTTATCATTTGAAGAATGCACGCTTTTCTTCTTCCTTACCCGAACCCCCTCACCTTCTTATCAGGGCCCCAGTCCTGAACTTACCATGCCGCGTTGATTAACGGCAACACCTTTTCGAGCCTGCTCAACCGCAAACGTTTGCCAGCCGGCCCTCTCCGTCCCGTCAAACGTACCCCCTTTTTCGCGCGAGCATTTGGTTCTATGACAGCCGGGACATTGCCCTCACATCTCACGCCAACCTGCCCCGGCCTTGTTGCCCGAATGTTCACCGTGCCGTCAGCATGCGGCTCGCTTATACTTTACTTATCCTAACGAGGCATGAAGACGGACAGAAGAGGGCTCGCATGAAAACAGGAGGAGAGAGAATGAATCTTCTGGAATCAACCGGGAGTTTGAGAGTGAGAGAACCTTTTAACAACATCCTCAACAGCAGCGCCATTGCCCTGATGTTATCAGAAAAGCGTCGAAGGGCAGCCAGAGAGAGCATGAAGGGTCGCTCCCTGCTCTCCATGCTTCTCCGGAAGCTTCATCTACACCGCGGTCCATGACGTTAACGGATCACGGGTCCCCCGGCATTCAAATCCATACTCCGTGAGCAGGACCAAGCAAATCCCTCCCAGGAAGACGGTTCTTCACAAAGGCACATTTTTCATTGACATGAAAGTCGCTCCATAGTAGCATTATGAGTCATTTTTGACCGAATGGTCGGCCATTCACGGCGGACCAGAAAGAGCTCCGCACTTAAGGGAGTTCAATCGAGACACAATGTTTTATCCCTTTCAAACAAATCCATTATCAGAGGTGGTTAAATGAATGTCGCAACAAATTTGGAGCAGTCCGCTTTCTTCTTCCCCGAACGCCCCGCCCTCAGGCAAGACGGCGTCGAACTGACATATGCCCAGCTTAACGAGCAGGCAAACCGTGTGGCAACCGGCCTCATAAAGATGGGTCTCCAGCCCGGCGACTTAGTCGGCCTCTGCGCGCCGAACTCGCTCGACTGGGTGATCTTCTATTTCGGCGTCCTCAAGGCAGGTGCCGTGGCGGTAACGCTCTCTGCACAATTGACAGAAGATGAACTGAAGGGCCTCGTGAACCACGCAAGACCCAAATTCATTTTCACTTTCGAGCCCAAGCTGAAGGAGATAGCGCAGGTAAGGACTTCATCGGGCGTCGAGAAGACGATCTGCCCGGGCGGTGATCTGGACATGGCTTCCCTTCTTGCCAGTGGATCAGGTACCTTCAAGGCAATCGACCGAGACCGCACGGACATCGCCGCCATTCTCTACACGGGCGGTACCACCGGCCTCCCCAAGGGGGTCATGCTGAAGCATGAAGGCATCATCTTTTCCTCTTTCAGCATTGCCCATGTCGAGCGCTCTACCGAGAAAGACGTTGCCCTCTGCTTTCTCCCCTTCAACCACGTCTTCGGCCAGGTGCACATCATCAACGGCACCGTCATCAGCTCAGGCTGCCTGGAGATACTCCCCGCCTTTGACCTGGACCGGGTGCTCACCATTCTTCAAAGCGGCCGCATCACCAAGTTCTTCGCTGTTCCCACACTCTACATCCGCCTTTTGAGCCTGCCCGATCTGAAGGAAAAGGTCCGGTCGCTCCGCTACTGCTTTTCTGCAGGCGCCTCGATCGCCCAGGAAATCGTCAAGCAGTGGAAGGAACGCACGGGCATTGCCATTTCCGAATCCTACGGCATGACCGAGTGCATACCTGTTACCTTCAACCATTACTATCCCGAGAAGCATGTCGTGGGATCAGTCGGCCAGCCCTGCCACCTGGTAGATGTTCAGATCAGGGATACAGAAGGCAATCCGCTGCCCCAGGGTCAGGAAGGCGAGATCTGCGTGAGATCACCGGGGGCCATGAAAGGATACCTGAACAACCCCGAAGCAACAGACGCCGCGTTCTGGAACGGGACATGGCTGCGCTCAGGGGATATCGGCGTGATCGACCCGAACGGTTATGTCTATATCGTTGACCGTCTCAAAGACCTCATCATCACCGGGGGCGAGAACGTTTATCCACGGGAGGTGGAAGAGGCGCTCTATACGGTACCCGAAGTAGAGGAGTGTGCAGTCATAGGCCTTCCCGACAGGGAATGGGGTGAGAGGGTAGCTGCCTTTATCGTGCCCAAGGCCGGTCAGGACGTCGCGCCCGACAAGCTGAAGGCCTTCCTCAAGACACGCCTTTCCGTCTTCAAGGTTCCCAAGGAATACCACATCGTAAAAGAAATGCCCAAGAGCCCTGCTGGCAAGATACTGAAGCGCGAGCTTAAGCGATCGATTGTCGAGGGCGGGGGAAAGTAGGAATCTGTATAAGCGCACCCCCGGCGGCCGGCAAGCACAAGTCCGTTCATCAACAGGCAACATACTCGGATCGAGACTCCGCCTTCGGTTATTCCGAAGGCGGAGATTTTTTTTGTTGACATTGTATTGTATTGAAGAGTAGCATAACACCACTACGACCGAATGGTCAGTCATTATCAGCGGTAAGGGGAGTATTTCATGAGCCGCAAAGAAGATGCAGCCTCGGTAAGAGAAAAGATAATTACGACGAGCACAGCGCAGTTCCTGGCTAAGGGCTTTGTCGGTACCTCCGTGACCGACATCGCCAAAGCTGTGGGCATAGCCAAAGGGACTGTCTATTGTCACTTCAAAAGCAAAGACGAGATCCTCGAGAGCATTTTAGACAAATTCTCCGGCGAGTTCCTCGACGGTGTCATTAAGGAAGTCAACAACTGTGAGGGCGATTTTCTCGCCAAGTTCCGGATTTTCTATAAGTATACTACCGAATTCGGCGTGCATCATCGCGAGCTGATGCTCGTATGGCATACGCTGCTTGGAGAAATCATAGGGAACGCATCTGACACCGAAAGAAAGATGAAGGAGATTCAGGCGAGATACAACGATTTTCTTGAAACCTTTCTCGAACAGGGAAAAAGAGAGGGGCTGATAGGAAACAATATCGACGCCCGTATCCATTCGCGTATCATTACAGCCACTCTTGCAGGAATGCTTATGCAATGGTACGTTGAATCGCCGACTACCGATGACGCTAAGCAATTTGTAAGATCTTTTCGGGACGCGATCCTGAAGGGTCTGGAAGCACGACAACAATCGCCGAACAAAACAGCGTTCCAGACGATGACGAAGACGAAATCTGACTGAGGGAATCGGGAGGCGCGGAAACTTGAATCCCCGGAGCAGGCCGCTTACCACTATAATGACTGACTGGACGGTCAAATTATATTTGCTTACTTCATCTTCTTACACGTTATATTTGACCGACCGGTTGGTCATTGTAGAACGCTTCGGATGTCATAAAAGTCTTCAAACGCATGCTTCACGGAATATCAGGCAAGCGTCATTTTGCCACAAATCATCTCAGAGGAGGAACTTAAAACCATGCCATTATTTGAAGATGATCAGGAGCTAAAGGATTTCAGACAGGTATTCAGAAAATTCGTCGCCCGTGAAATTACCCCTCATATGGAAGAGTGGGAGGAGAAGCGGGCCGTTCCCCGTGAGCTGTGGAAGAAGATGGGAGCACAAGGTTTTCTCTGTCCCTGGCTGCCGGAAGAATACGGGGGATTAGGAGTCGATGTC
>MVRP01000079.1 GCA_002067405.1 Syntrophorhabdaceae bacterium PtaU1.Bin034
CGACGTCATCGAGTTCAGGGACAGCGAGGATCCGGGACCGAAAATAGACGAGATGGCCGACTACCTGAACAGGAGCATTAACCTCATCCGGAAGACGCCCGCTATCGTTATTGCCGTGGTGGAAGGTCTGGCTGTCGGCGCAGGCTTAAGCCTTTCCCTTGCATGCGACCTCACAGTGGCAGAGACAAAAGCGATGATGAACATGGGCTACAGGAGGATTGGACTGACCCCCGACGGAGGGGGCAGTATTTTCCTGCCGCGCCTTGTCGGCATGAAGCGGTTCAACGAGTTCTATTTCCTGTCCCGCAACATCAACATGGAAGAGGCGAAGGAGGTCGGTATCGTCAATTTCGTGTACGACGAGGGAGAGATCGACCGGAAACTGGCGGAACTTGTAAGTAACCTCAAGGCCCTGCCCATGGAAACGACAGGAAAGGCGAAAGAATTGATAAACCGTTGCCTCTGGTTCGGGATGGAAACACATATCGATAAGGAAAGGCTGTACGTGTCGCAGTTCGGGGGAAAACCTGAATTTCAGGAGAGGCTCAGGCAACTCTTCAAAAAGGCTTAAACAGGTCGTGACGGCGTGAAAGCTGTCTATCTGCTTGTCATTGCGTGCTACGTGGCCCTCCTTTGGGCCACCGGCTTTCTTGTGACCCGCAGGTCGCGGTCGTCGGACGCGTATCTCCTTGCTTCCAGAAGCTTATCCGTTCCTCTCGTATCGGTCCTTGTTGCGGGTACCTGGATAGGCGGCGTCTCGGTTGTCGGTATGGCGCAAGGCGCGTACATCCACGGGGTGAGCGCCCTGTGGTTTCAGGCAGGCGTGTGGATAGCCATGTTTGTGACCGCACTCCTGCTCCACAAGATCGTCGAAGGGAAGAAGACTTACTCCATACTGGATATTGTCGGAGGCCTGTACGGCAGAAAAACGGGCCAGACCGCGGGCCTTCTTCAGCTCGTATTTTCCGTGTGGGTCGTCACGATGCAGATAGTCGGGGGCGGCGCCATTCTCTCCTTTATCATGAAGGGCCAGGTGAGTTTCGCCCAGGGCATGCTCCTTACCGCGGTGGTCTTTACCCTGTATAACGTTGCGGGTGGTTTTGTTGCCACAGCCTATACGAATCTGATCCATATCGCGGCCATCATCCTGGGCATTTTTTTGGGCGGCCTGTACGTTATTGTCAATTCGGACGCCCTCGGCCAGATGGCAACGCGGGGCCACTACTTCAGTCCCTTCGGTGACATGGGCATATTCCAGGCGCTGGGCTGGACCTTGATTAATTTCACCCTCGGCGTTCTTGCCCAGCCGATCATCAATACGGCCTCTTCGGCGGCAAGCTTGAAACAGGGCAGGATCGGCATCGTGATCGGCAATCTTATCGCTATCCCTGTCGTGGTTATGGCCGCCCTTTGCGGCATTGCAGCAAAGCATATGTTCCCCGACGTGCCTTCGCTCTCGGCACTTCCCGCGCTTCTTGACGTTGTTCCGCCGTATGTAGGCGTCCTGTTCCTTCTCGCCATGTGGGCGCCTCTCATGAGCTCGGGCTCGCCGTTTCTGATGGGTGCTACGACACTCGCGGTTAAAGGCTATGTCGTGCCCCTTCTTCGCATTGAAAACGACAGGAGCGTGCTCCTTGCTTCCCGGCTCACGACCCTCGCCATCGGCCTCGTCGCTTTTCTCCTGGGCTTTTTTGTGAAGGAGATTTTGCGGGAGACGACGTGGCTCGCGGTGTTCCTCAGCGCTATTGTTTATATCGTGGCATCCGGATGGGCAGGAAGGAGAATTTCCAGTATTTATGCCCTTATTTCGCTT
This sequence comes from Syntrophorhabdaceae bacterium PtaU1.Bin034, assembly GCA_002067405.1. The sequence continues at coordinate 1,814 of MVRP01000079.1, forward strand.
TTGGGCACGGTTGTGATAGTATTTCTCTCCTTTGTGAGCGGTTTCTACAGGGTTGTTCATCCTGTCTGGCCGGTTACAGGATTCGTTTTTATGGTAATGGTTATCGGCTGTCTCGCATCCAAGTGGACAATACAAAAGGAAGGGGTAAGGGAAACACCGTATGGACAATAAAGAACAGGCGGCGCCTCCATGGGGGAAGTGGTTGGTACTGGACAACCACGGGGAGTTCAAGGTGAAACGGATAGAGGTCCTGCCCGGAAAGCGTCTGAGCTACCAGAAGCATTCCAGAAGGGAAGAACACTGGTACATAGTGAAGGGCAGGGCGAAGGTCACCATAGACGGACGGGACCATTTTTTGGAAGAGAGGAATTGTATCAGCATAGACAGAGAAGCCTTCCACCGGATCGAAAACGTGGGTGAGGCGCCGCTCATCTTCATCGAGGTACAAACAGGGGAATATTTCGGGGAGGATGATATCATGAGGGCCGAGGACGACTTCGGGCGGGCCGGCACCTGATCGCCGGTCTTCAAGCACACACCTTTTGCGGTGAGATGTCTTTCGCTATGCCGCGGTATACGGGCGGGGAGGAATGTATTGCTCTTCGTGCTGATCCGAAGGGCTTCGCTGTTGGCTCGCTGTTCCGCAGGATACCGCAGATAGCATACAGAAGATGAATATTAAAACAAGCACCGGATAGTATTTCATTTTCGCCATTTGGCGGTTCTCCTTTCATCATCCATAATTAACCTATAGAACTGATTTCCTGTCGGTTCAATCCCCGCCGGCATCAAAAGGCAAGAGGTCTTGGCTGCTTGAGACGTGAACGGGCATTATATTTGGGTAGCGAACCGAGAGTCGAAGACATTGTCGGAGAAGATCAAGGTTGGAGGATGGCATGATAGAGACGGCCGGAGAGAAGATGAACCTTGCTCGTATGGCCATGAGGCAGATAGAGATCGCATCGGCGAGCATGCCCCATCTGGACAAGGGTATACTCGAGAAGATGAAGTATACGAAAAGGGAAATAATCATCCATTTCCCCGTCAAGATGGAGGACGGATCGGTAAAGGTGTTCACGGGGTACCGGGTCCAGCATAACGACACCCGCGGTCCCTTCAAGGGTGGTCTCCGTTACCATCCTGATGTCGATCTCGATGACATGCGGGCATTGGCCATGTGGATGACCTGGAAAGCTGCCGTCGTCAACATTCCGTTCGGCGGAGCGAAAGGAGGGGTTGTGTGTGACCCCAGGCATCTCACGCAACGTGAGCTGGAGAATATAACGCGCCGCTTCACCTGGGAGATATCGCCGTTCATCGGACCCGAAATGGATATTCCTGCCCCGGATGTTTCCACCAATCCCCAGGTAATGGCCTGGATAATGGACACCTACAGCATTCGAAAAGGGTTTGCAGTTCCGGGTGTGGTAACCGGGAAACCTCTGGAACTGGGAGGGTCGCGGGGCCGGTTGGAAGCTACCGGTCGCGGCGTATTTGTGGTTGCGGCAAAGGCGGCCAGGCATTTGGGGCTTCCGGTTGAGGGCGCTCGCGTCGTCATTCAGGGTGCGGGGAACGTGGGTGGAACCGTAGCGCGGCAGTTTAGTAGGGCGGGCGCCCGAGTGGTGGGCCTGTCTGATATCAACGGCGGTTTGTACAATCCGGGGGGTCTAAATGTTGAAAAGGCCCTCGACTGCAAGAAGCGTAACAATTGTTTCACGAGGGAAGAAGTGGAGGCCGACTTTATCACGAACGAGGAGTTGCTTGAATTGGAATGCGACATTCTTGTGCCTGCGGCGATCGAGAATCAGATAACCGAGAGGAATGCCGGAAAATTGAGGTGCCGGATGATTGTGGAGGGAGCGAACGGTCCCACCACTCCTGAGGCGGACTCGATTATCGTGGACCGCGGCATTTATCTCGTACCTGACATTCTCGCGAATGCCGGAGGGGTGATTGTCTCCTATTTCGAGTGGGTACAGAACCTTCAGGAACTGCTCTGGACAGAAGCCGAGATAAGCGAGCGGCTCACCAGGATCCTTTCACGGTCCTTTCAGGAAGTACTCGATATCTCCGAGAGAGAGCGGGTGACCATGCGTACGGCCGCCCTCATGCTGGGGATAGGCCGTGTGGCCGAAGCCACGCGTCTACGAGGCATCTTCCCCTGATTCGTTTCGTTAACTACAAACCTGACGCCGGATGAGGTCCGCACTACGAAAGACATTCAATGGCCTGCTGCCTGCCCCGTTTTATCGTCTCATTCTCTGTTGGCGTTTGCTCTTGACTCCCTTCGAAGAGAATATTACTCTGGTTTTGATCACCAGGTAATAATAAAAGCAAGACAACAAGACAAGGAGAGCCGAAAATGGACGAGAAAATCGAAACGATAGCCCGATGGATAGTTGATTCCGAGAAGATCGTCGTGTTTGTGGGAGCCGGCCTCAGCACAGAGTCCGGCATTCCTGATTTCAGAAGTCCGGGAGGCGTGTGGGACAAGTATGACCCCGAGGACTTCTATTTTCAGAACTTCCTCAGCAGCGAGGTGTCCAGGGAGAAATACTGGCAAATGGCGACCGAGATGTATGATTCCATGAAGAATGCCCGGCCCAATGCCGGTCATTTGGCGATTGCCGAACTGGAAAAATTAGGAAAGCTTGACTGTATGATCACTCAGAACATCGACGGCCTGCATCTCAAGGCAGGCAATTCACCCGAGAAGGTATTGGAGCTGCATGGGACGGCGATGCACGTGACGTGTCTGGGTTGCGGTGCACGATACGAGAGAGACGAGATCCAGGCGCGGCTCGCGAAAGGCGAAAAGAGCCCGAAATGCGTATCCTGCCGGGGCTTGCTAAAGCCCGCAACGATTTCCTTCGGCCAGGCCATGCCCGAACGGGAAACTGCCGAGGCCTACAAGCGCTCGGAAGCAAGCGATCTCTTCATCGTGATCGGGTCGTCGCTGGTGGTACATCCCGCGGCCTACATGCCGGTGGTCGCCAAGCGGGGCGGGGCGAAGCTGGTTATTATCAACCGCGACGAGACAGCATGTGACGGCATGGCGGATATCGTGGTGAACGGCCTTGCCGGGCCGACGATGGCGACAATTATGGAGAACGTGACGCGCCTGATGTAGCGTTTATCCACTATTTGCGCTTATTTACTCGATCCCGATCCACCGGTATTTCGATCGAGTTTGAAAAGCCGTACCGAAGCCGTACCGGCCATATCGTTGCAAAGAGGCCGTACGATAACTACGTTAGGTCTAACTGCGGGCAGACCTGATGACAAAAACAGAAGCGCTGACGACCGAACACGGGATTGAGGGCACGAGATGGGCCGTTCTGGACAAGACGTGTGAAAGGCTCGCCCGTGCCCGGCAATACCGGGAGGCGACGGGCAGGCCTTTTGTGACGGTGAGCTACGCGCAGAGCCTGGATGGAAGCGTTGCCACTTCACGGCGTCGTCCGTTGATCCTCAGCTCCGCTGAATCACTGGCGCTGACCCACGCCCTCAGGGCCTCCCACAAGGCAATCCTCGTCGGCATAGGGTGTGTCCTTGCCGACAATCCGCGCCTGACCGTAAGGCTGATATCCGGCAGCAATCCTCAGCCGGTTGTCGTCGACAGTGATCTGCGATGCCCCTTGACTGCCAATCTTCTCAAGAATGACGGGATCTGTCCATGGATCGTGACCACCGATAAGGCCGGGATGGAGCGGCAAAAGACATTGGAGCAGGCCGGCGCCAGGGTCATTCGAGTCAAAGCGGGTCGCCGGGGATGGGTCCATTTGGGCTCACTCCTCAAGGTCCTGGCCGACGCCGGTATAGAGAGTCTCATGGTTGAAGGCGGCTCCAAGATCATTACGAGCTTCCTCGTTGATCGCCTGGTAAACCAGGTCGTGGTCACCGTGGCCCCGCTGTTCGTGGGCGGATTGAGGGCTCCGGGTAGTGCGGCTGAGGGGCGTCGCTCGGCTTTTCTGCCCAGGCTCGCCAATATCTTTTACGAAAAAGTAGGGGACGATGTAGTCGTGCTCGGAGATGCCAGCTGGGACAACCCATGAAAAAACAAGCGGTTTATTTCGAGTCGCCTTTTCGAGTGGAGGTGAGGGAGGAGCTTCTGGAAGAACCGGGCCCGCACGAACTCGTCGTAAAAACGATCGCCTCGGCAATCAGCGCCGGTACGGAGCTCCTGGTCTACCGCGGCGAGGCTCCTCACGGTATGCCGGCGGATGAGACAATCGCCTGCCTTACGGGAACATTCGGCTATCCGATGAAATACGGCTATGCGGTGATCGGCGAGGTGGTTGGAGGGGGAGCGGGGATCACAGGAGACTGGCTGGGCAGGAGAGTTTTTGTGTTCCATCCCCATGAGAGCCATTTCAACGCAGCCGTGGACGAGGTCCAGATTGTACCGTCCGGCATGTCCGTGGAAGAGGCGCTCTTCTTTCCGAGCATGGAGACCGCCATAACACTCGCTCTCGACGGAAAGGGCGGGGTCGGCGAACAGATAGCCGTTTTCGGCCAGGGTATCATCGGACTTCTGCTTACTGCACTGCTGGCGGAACTTCCCCTGGCAAGACTTGTCACTTTCGATGCCTGCCCCATGCGCAGGCGCATTTCACTGGATGTCGGCGCCCATTACAGCCTGGACCCTGGTTCTCCACGGGTCATAGAGGAAGCGATCTCTCTGCTCAGGGGTGAAAATCCTTATCGTGGCGCTGATCTCACCTACGAAGTTTCGGGCAATCCGAACGCGCTCGACCAGGCAGTAGCCATTACAGGATATAACGGACGGGTCGTTATCGGTTCCTGGTACGGCTCAAAAGAGGTCAGGCTGGATCTCGGTGGCAGGTTTCACCGAAGCCGCATGCGGCTTGTGAGCAGCCAGGTGAGTTCCGTCGATCCCGAGCTGCGCGGCCGATGGAACAAGGATCGTCTGCGGCGGCTTTCGTGGAATATGCTTAACCAGGTGAAGCCGGCTCGTTTCGTTACCCATCGTTTTCACCTTTCCGGGGTCCGGGCAGCGTATGAGTTGCTCGATAAGGAACCGGGAACCGCCCTGCAGGTATTGCTCGATTATTGAGGTAACGAGGAGCGCGAAGGCTTCGGAGGGAGACTATGTATACGGTAGCGGTTGAACGGGACTTTATCGCCCGGCACTTTTTGTTCGGCGGTGATTGGGGTGACGAAAACAACCCCCATTCCCATCACTACAGAATTGAGGTCCAGTTGAAGGGCAGATCCCTCGACGAGCACGGCTACCTCGTAGACATAGGAGAGATCGAAAAGGTTCTCGATCAAATCCTCAATCATTACAGGGACAGGATGTTAAACTCAATGTCCGATTTTTCGGGCCTTAATCCGAGCATCGAGCAGTTTGCGCGCATTTTCTGTGAAGATTTTGCCAACAGGGTGAGCCACGGCATATTAAGCTCGATCAGGGTGAAGATCTGGGAGAATGACATTGCGTGGGCGTCCTATACAAGGGAGTTATAGTGCGGATAGGCCTCGTCCTCCAGGGGGATCTCGATATGCTCAGCGGTGGATTTCTTTATGACCGCATAGTGGTGCGGTACCTCCGGGAGCATGGAGATGATGTCGAGGTCTTTCCTCTCCCCTGGGGATCCTACCCGCATTGTCTTCGCCTGAATCTTTCCTCCCATCTGGCGGAGCGCCTCAACCGGGCAGAAATCGATGTGCTGGTCCAGGACGAGCTGTCACACCCTTCCCTCTTTTTGGCAAACCGGCATCTGAAAAGACGCGGTGCCGGCCCGATTATCTCGATAGTCCATCATCCTCGCTGCATGGAGGCAAGGACTGCCTGGAAGAATCTCTTTTATCGACAGATAGAACGGAAGTATCTACGTTCCGTGGACGGTTTTATTTTTAACAGCAGAGAGACGCGGGCAGCGGTTACGTCGTTGACCGGACCCGGGAAGCCTTCGGTGGTGGCATATCCCGGCGGGGACCGCTTCGGTGCAAGAATGACCGAGGAGGCCGTAGCGGCCAGGTCCGACAGAGACGGTTTATTCCGGATCATATTTCTGGGCAATATCATACCGAGAAAGGGCCTGCATACCCTCGTGGCCGCTCTCGCTTGCATAGACCGGGAAGGATGGCATCTCTCGGTCGTCGGGAACGAGGAATTTGAAGACGGCTATACAGGCGCCGTGAAACAGGCGATTCGGGGGGCCGGGATGGAGTCTTTCATTAGCTTTCACGGTGCGATTTCCGACGGCGCCCTTGCCGGGCTCCTCGCGCAAAGCCATGTGCTGGCCGTCCCCTCTTCTTACGAAGGTTTTGGCATTGTCTATCTGGAGGCCATGGGCTTCGGACTCCCCGTGATAGCATCCGACAGGGCCGGCGGCAGAGAACTGGTGAAGCACGGGGTCAACGGTTTTCTGGTGCGGCCGGGGGACGCTGCAGCTCTCACCCGGTACTTAAGCATGCTCATGGCTGACCGGAAGCGGCTAGACGCCATGAGCCAAGCTGCACTCCGGGATTTTGCCTGCCATCCCACATGGGCCGAAACAGGCCGAAGGATCCAGGAGTTCCTGCATGGCGTCGCGCCGCCGGAATAAATGACCCTGCTGCAAGCAGCAAGGTATCCAAGACAACGAGCGAAGCGAGTCTTTGAGGGGGAGTCTCTGCGGGCCGGGCACCGCCAGGCGGTCGCGCAGAGGGGGCGACGCGAGCCCCAAAAGTTGACGAGGCCGTCTGCCTTCCGGAACGGGTCCCGGTTGACAGAGGCTTATCTGACAAATATATTTCCCCTATGGTAAGCGGAATAGTTGTTCGGTGTCCTCAATGCGGAGCGAGGAATCGTGTTCCCACCGACAGGTGGGGCGATGAGCGGGCCGTTTGCGGCCGGTGCAAATCCCGTCTCCGTGTCTCGGCCCTTTTTCCCGACAGGCCGGTGCATATCACCGACAGCACTTTTTCAGAAGAAGTGCTCAAATTCTCCGGCCCTGTTCTCCTGGAATTCTTCTCACCCTGGTGAGGGCATTGCCAAAGGCTGGCGCCGGTTCTGGACGAACTGGCATCCGAATACGCGGGCAGGGTTAAATTTGCCATATTAAACCTCGATCAGAACCACATGATTGCGTCCCAGAACAGCATCAACGGAACGCCGACCCTCTTCTTTTATAATAAGGGACGGCTTGTGGATAAAGTGGTGGGCGCACCCCAGCGCTCTGAACTGGTCCGCCGTCTCGATTTATTGGCAAGACAATAACCGGCGAAGGCGGCGGCAAAATCCGGGAAAAATATTATGGAAAAGGGGTTACGTTTCGGAAAGAGCGAAACGGTCATATCCCTATATTTGAAAGCATAACGGCAATGGAATTGACTATCTTGACCAGTTCCGGATGTGACTCTTCGAAACCCTCTATCGACGACTCAAGACCTTTGACGGAGAGTGTCAGGAGTTGCTGGTCTTTCTGTTCCCTCGTTGCCTCGTGGGTAGACACCTGGGTGAATCCTGTAATGCTTTGGGCTTGCTCGGGGTGAGTTTTTGAGAGAGATATTACTTCCGTTTTAAGGGTGGAAAGGAGCTTGAGAAGTTCTTTTTTGTCGTCATCCTTAATGGCCTCGGAGCTTTCGATCCTTTTCTCTATATTTTCGATGGTTGTCTTGATCATGTCAGCGACTCCTCAAGTTAGATATTTCATAGAGTTTAACAGAAGCTGAAAATCCGGGCAAGGTATGTAATAATGAGAAAAGAGGCAAAGAGGCGAGATGAATCGATGAGGGAGGATTACCGTTGAAGTGCACTCACTCCGGGGAGGATAAATTGAGCCTGAAAAATGTGAAGGGTAGCGGCCTGGTCATCTTTATAATAGCCTTATTTATAATTCTCGTAGTTGCAATTGTGGCCATCTTTTCGGTTCAGAATGCCACGCCTGTCGCTGTCTGGCTTTTTAACTGGCAGTTCAATGCTTCTCTCGCAATCGTCATATTCCTTGCAGTTCTGACCGGAATGCTCATAGCGAGCATGTTCTTTGTTTCCTTGAGGATAAGAAAATCACTGACAAAGAAAGGCAGGGAAGCGAAACGAAATGAGAAGGTGGGCGAATCTGCCCTTCCTCGTTGATACCGCCCGCCTCAGAGTCCTAAAACTGCGCCACTTTAGTCTCAAGAGCCGTCAAAGGCGCCAAGGGGCCTGCAGACGGTAAAGTTGAACGGCTCTTTTAACAGTCTGTCGTAGACGGGGCCGGTCGTGCCGGTCACGACTGCCAGGGGTGTGGCGAGAATGCTCATGCCTGCCCCGACGATCAAAGCGGCAAGACTGAAAGGACGCACGATAAGAAGATCCGCGACCATTTCTTCACCGCTCGGAATAGGTGCCTGCGTTTCCCGGTAAGAGGCGTAGCCTGGGGCAGGTTGCTGTTCCATCTGGTAGGCCGCATCGGTTTCGGCAAAAGCGGGCAGCATTGAAGAGCAGAGCAGGACAACGGCCGTGAAAAGCGTGAACGTTCTTTTCATGAGAAACCCCCTTCCTTGAATTAGCATATCGATAGTATCACCACTCTCTGCCGTTTGCAATCAAATACTGTCGTACGGACCGCTATGCCCCTTGGTGAACTCCGGCAAGAACCGATCTTATTTCCTGCTTGAAATTCTCTATAGTAGTGAAATGAATGGTTTTCCATCCCTGACTCGCCGCTCTCCATGTATTCTCTTCGTTGTCATCAACAAACAGGATTTCTCCCGGCCCGGCCCCCAATTCATCTTCGATGTCATCAAAAAGAGACGAGTCCCTCTTGCTCTTATGAAGATGAAATGAGTTGAAGATACGGTCGAAATGTTTCGAAAAACCCGTCTTTTCGTCTATCTCGTCAAGCCAGCCCGTCTGGTCGCTTAGTATGCCGACATGAAAACCCAGCGATCGCAGCCTTTTTACCTCGTCGATCATCGTTGGCCGAAGCACGAACCGATCGATTATCCTTTTTCGCAGTTCGGTATCACGGTCCTTGATCCCCGTGGCCCTTCGAAGTGCATCCCAATAGGCACGCTCGTCTGCCTGACCGGTGACGTAGCCGGTTTCATATACGAGATCCCGGGCAACATCAAAGAAACGATCCGGATCAAGCCCGTTTTCCGCTGCCGTAAATCTGAGTCCGCCGCGGAAGCCTTCGTCCGCAATGACGCCTCCGAAATCGAAGACAACCCATTTAACCATACCGTAGTAAATTATAATACCGTTCATCTTGCTTCTCCCTTTTTTTCGGTTCGTTTCTTTTCATGAAATCTGCTACAATAGCTGCCAATGAAGATAGGCTACTTTTCGGCCAATGCGAGTCCGTTCATTGGCGCAGTTTTCAATGAAAAGGTGTTCAGCATCACGGGGGTCTCGTGGCGGGGTGAACATCCTTTTCTCCAGCGTCTGACAGATCTCGTAAGGACGGACAACTTCCGGGCTTCCCTGTTCCAATCGCTTTACGAGGAAGGCAGGGACCGGGAAGAGCTATGGTACGACCTCAGAGACCTCACGTTTTTGCCGCTTTACCGACCGGGGAAGATCATCTGCATGGGGCTGAACTATGCGGAACACGCACGCGAAACAGGGAGAAAGGCGCCTGAAGAGCCTATCTATTTTGAAAAAGCGGCGACTGCGGTGACAGCCCATGACCAGCCTATAATCTACCCGCGGAATCTGGGAAGAATAGACCCGGAAGCAGAGCTTGCGGTCATCATCGGCAAACGGGCGAAGAATGTCGGTGAGGGGGACGCGGCCGAATACATCGGCGGCTACACCATCCTCAATGACGTCACTGCGAGAGACATGCAGAAGGTGGACATGGAAAACAGGCGGCCGTGGTACCGGTCAAAGAGCATCGATACGTTCTGTCCCCTTGGTCCGTGGATCGTAACGGCCGACGAGATCGGGCCCACCGAGCCCCTCCGGGTCAAATTGAGGGTAAATGGAGAGGTCAGGCAGGATGATTCTACGGGTTCCTTGATTTTCACTATTCCTTCCCTCATTGCACGCATATCCTCTCTTATCACCCTGGAAGCAGGTGACATTATCTCCACGGGCACACCGGAAGGGATCGCGCCCATATACCCCGGCGACGTTATCGAAGTTGAGGTTGAAAAGATAGGTATCCTGCGCAATCCCGTGATAATGGCCGGCGCACGCGATAAAGGGCAGTAAGACATCCTTTTTTGGGTGTTTTTGGGTTGCCGGGTGTTGCCTCATTGTGTCGTGATCTGCTAAACTGCTCCATGTTTTTGACTTTCAGCACACATCAGACTCCGGGATTCGGGCGGGGCATTTAGCGGACCGTGAGACTGCCCAGGGTCCTTCTGCCTTACCTCGAAATATACAAGAGCCCGCGAATCGGAATCATGATCATCCTTGGTTTCTCGTCAGGGCTGCCTCTTGCGCTTCCCCAGTGGACCCTGAAGACGTGGATGGCGGTGGAGGGGATCGATCTGCGCACGATCGGTATTTTTTCCCTCATCGGCCTGCCGTATACACTCAAGTTCCTCTGGTCGCCTTTCATGGACCGGTTTGTGCCTCCCTGGTTGGGAAGAAGGCGCGGCTGGATCCTGCTCGTGCAATTCGCCTTGTTTATATCGATAGCTGCCATGGGCCTCACTTCCCCGGCTCACGCGTTGCTCGCGATGGGTGCTCTCGCCTTCTTTGTCGCCTTCGGTTCCGCGTCTCAGGACATTGTGATCGACGCATATCGCACGGATCTCCTGAAACAGGAAGAGAGGGGGGCGGGCACCGCGGTATTTGTTATCGGCTACCGCACAGGCATGCTGGTCTCGGGTGGGCTTGCACTCGTTCTTTCCGGCTTTGTGGGCTGGCAGAGCACATATGTGCTGATGGCTGCCCTGATGGTTATTGGAATGGTAGGGACCATATTTGCGCCTGAACCCGGCGTTGCCGTGGTACCGCCGAAGAGTATGAATGAGGCGGTATGGGGTCCCATGAAGGATTTCTTTTCCCGCCGTTCGGCAGCTCTTTTGCTTTTAGCCATTATCCTCTACAAACTGGGCGACGCCTATGCCGGAAGCCTGAATCAGGTTTTCCTTGTGAAGATCGGGTTTACCGCACCGGAAATCGGCTCTATTTACAAGACCATAGGGTTTATCGCATCTCTCGTGGGCGTCACCGCCGGCGGCACCCTCATGGTGCGGCTCAAGCTTTTTCGGTCGCTCATCATATTCGGCATCCTTCAGCTTGTATCAAATCTTGCCTTTGTGGCCCTTGCCCTTGTTGGAAAGAGCTACAGTTTGATGATCTTTTCAGTGGCATTTGAAAACCTGAGTGGAGGCATGGGCGACGCCGCATTCATTGCCTTCCTCATGACGCTCTGCAATAAGCGTTTCAGCGCGACCCAATACGCCTTGCTCTCCTCCATTGCGGCCTTCGGCCGGGTCCTCATTTCTCCCACATCGGGTTATGTCGTCGAATGGATCGGGTGGGCGAACTTCTTTCTTTTGACGGTTCTCACCGCGCTCCCCGGCCTCCTGCTTCTCTGGTATCTCCGGCCTGACATCATCGCAATGATGGATAAAGAGGCTCCGGAGACGGAAGGAAAGCAGAAGGGCGAGAAGATGAGAGAACAGGAAGGTGAGGTAAGGGGCGGGTGATCGGCAACGCAAGCCGGCAGCTTGATGCGTTTTCCTCTAGTGGCTATATTGAGAACAGACTGATAAATCCACTGGAGGAACAATTATGATCGTACTTGAGCTTACAGACAGCGAAGCAAAAGTGCTGGAGACCGGGTTAGAACGTTTCTTGATAGACATGGACAGGGAAATCGCGCGAACAGACCGCAAGGACTATCGAATAAGTCTCGAAAGAGATGAGCGGGTCTTGAGAGACGTGGTGGAGCAGTTGAAGCATCCGGCATCTTAGGGGCGGCCGGAAAGCGAAGAGTATCCACATCAGCCGCGAGGCCTGGGCCGTAAGATCACCAGCCCGGGCTTTCCGTTCATATACGCTCCAAGGTCTTGCTCGACAACTTTTCGCCGGAGCGACGAGGCGTGCCTGAAAAGGAGGCCGGTGTCTGTTCTTATGGCGATTCCCACATGAGAAACGTCGAGACCCGGTGTCTCGGCATAGATTCCCAGATAGTCGCCGGTGCATATTCTGTTCTTTATGGACTCGTCCAGAAAAGCAGCCGGTATGTAGTCGATCTTTCTTTCCGTTTCAGGCAGGCCCGGAAGGAAAGGCGTGCCGTCCGCTCTTCTGTTGAGCAATTTTACGACCGTCTCCACTCTCTCCCGTCCTGTTTCGCGGGTTGCCTCTTCGACCCTCCCGGACCCACGCCAATCGGTAAAGAAGTGATTTCTGTTCGTGAACGAGACGGAGCCCTGCCGGTACCTTACCTCCCGCAGGTTCCGCCTGAACTCGTCAAAAGAGCGCGAAAGCCTCATTGCTTCCACGCAATCGATATAGGTAAAACAATCGAGAGCCTCCAGATTGATCACGAATTCTTCGGCCACATCAGCCGAGCCAATGAGTGTCGATTCACCGTAGGGTGTGCCGAGAAATCGACGGGAGACGAAGTCTATCCGCTCGCCCGCATCACGGATCGTCGCAGCCGACGCTATCATCCGCTCAATCTCGTCACGGCTCCATTTCCCAGGAATTATCCGCTCTTTTACCCTGTCCGGGCATTCGTGAGACATAGGTGGAGGATAGTACGTTTCGGCCTTCAAGTCAAAACATACTGTTCTGAAGCCCGGCTTTCTGTTATCTTGTACCCATGTCCGTGATCGACCTCCATACCCACGGAATCGAAGGTCTCGATACAAGGACCTCGAATCCGGAGACAATACGCAAGATCGCGGAGATGCAGGGCAGGGCAGGCGTGACTGAGATCGTTCTCTCCATTTATTCCGGCCCCATCCGGACCATGCGGGAACAGATGATGGCGGTGAAAAAAGCCATGGAATTACAGCCGGCGACCGGATGCAGGGAAGGGCTGCTACCGCCGCCCGATATGCCTGACTCGCATCTTCCCGCCCACATCCTCGGTGTGCACCTTGAAGGCCCGTTCCTGAACCCCTTGAGATGCGGGGCCCTCGATCCCGCCACCTTCATCGGGGCAAGAGAGACTGCGTGGCGTGAGTTGGTGGAAGGCTACGAAGACATCGTTCGTATCGTGACCATTGCCCCGGAAAGGGAAGGCGCTCCGGTGCTGATCAGGAAATTGGACAGGGCGGGCGTTGCGGTAAACATGGGCCATTCCGACGCAACGTATGCGGAAGCGGAGACAGGTTTCCGGGCAGGGGCGAGAGGGATCACCCACCTCTTCAACGCCATGAGCGGTCTTCATCATAGAAAACCGGGCCTTGCGGCATTCGGACTTCTCCAAAAGGATATCTACGTCGAGGTGATCGCGGATCTTAGGCATCTTCACGAAAAGATTGTGGAGCTTGTGCTCAGGCTGAAAGGTCCTGACAAATGCATCCTTGTCTCTGATTCGGTAAAAGAAACAAGGATTCATGGCGGACAGCCGCCAACGCCGTCGGATCAGTCAGGCCGGTTGTTGGGCGGGTCCATGACGCTGGCTGCCGCTTCGAGACTACTGATGGATAAGGGTTTTGACCGGGAGACAGTGATGCGGGCAGTCTCGGTAAATCCAAGAGATTATCTGAACAAAACCTGAGTCTCGCGATGTACTGAAGAACAGGCAGCGGAACAACGGGCTTCAGGCGTTGTTTGCCTCGCGCACGACTCCCACGAGTTCTTCGATCCTGTTGATGCGCCAATCGGCGTGCCGGGAGAAATCGGAAGAGCCGTAGCCATACAAGGCTGCTATTGTTTTCAATCCGGCAGCACGCCCCGCCTGGATGTCGTAGATGCTGTCACCAACGAAAAGCGCTTCCTCAGCCGAAAAGCCGAGGTGGGACAACACGTCCAGCACGGGTACGGGCGAGGGTTTCTTCTCCCGAACAGTGTCTCCACCGGCCACATAGTCGAAATAGTCGAAGAGATCGAGCGCCTTCAGTATTTCTATCGTGAAGGATTCAATTTTGTTGGAGATGACCGACTTCTTGTAACGGGCGAGGTCCTGAAGCACCCTTTTGGTCCCCGGATAAGGCGAGGTGCGGTCAACCAGGTGTTTGGAGTAATACTCAAGGAAGCGCCTGAGGAGGACGTCCGGATCGAGCCCGGGCGCCTTGCTGTCGATCAGTTTTTCTATGAGTCTTGTTACCCCCTCACCGACGAGGGTGATGGTTTCTTTGACACTCACCTCCGGGATACCGAAAGGACGAATAACGTAATTGAGCGCATCGGCAATGTCCGGGGCTGAATCAACAAGCGTTCCGTCGAGGTCGAAGATAATGGCTTTGATCGGCATCCTTAAATGTAATGGGAAAGCGCCCAAAGCTCAACACCTTTGTCCTCCCTTGCCGTCCTCGCCGGTTATTTGTTGACAGGGAGATACCTGCTGCTATAATTCATAATCTTTTCAAAAAGGAGCGGATCATGATCGTAAGGAATATAGACGACCCCGAGGTCCAGGCGACGACGTACCTGGCGCATCGCGGTGGTATTGCGCGAATGGTGCTGACAAGCCGGTATCTGAAGTCCATGGAGTTTTTTGCGTGGGCGGTACTTCCTCCCGGAAACACCCTTGACGAGCACGTCGACGAGGTGGAGGAGATATACTTTGTGATGTACGGCGGTGGACTGATGAAAGTCGGCGAGGAAGAGAGGGAGATCAAGACAGGGGATGCGGTATGGATACCGGCCGGCGAGCCTCACCGCTTAACGAACACCACGGAGGAGAATACCTTTCTTATTGTCGTTGCGGCGTATCCGGTACGATAGAATGGCGTATCCGGTACGATAGAATAGATAGGCGAGTTCCTTTCACACCGCCTCTCTGCTTTTCGGACTAAGCCGGATAAGGGGCTCGGTGTGCGAAGCGCGTTGACAATCATGCGCGAAAGAACAATATTGTAAGGT
>MVRP01000080.1 GCA_002067405.1 Syntrophorhabdaceae bacterium PtaU1.Bin034
CGTGGTCGTCATGTTCCTCTACAGCGTGAAGCTCTCCCTCGTCTTTATCTGCTTCGTCCTCTTGGTCGGCCTTCTTTATGTCACCGTTACTCCGGAACTACGCAGAAGGCTCCAGGCCAAGTTCCAGATGGCAGCCCAGTCGAACTCCTATCTCGTAGAGACCGTCACCGGCATCCAGACCGTCAAGTGCCTCGCCCTTGAAGGGTCGGTCCAGAAGAAGTGGGAGGACTATCTCTCGGACTACGTCACCTCGAGCTTCAAGCTCTCCACCATGTCCAGCATCTCGGGGGCAATATCCGGTACCTTCCAGAGACTGATGACCATTGTTGTTCTCTATCTCGGCGTCATGCAGGTCATAGAGAACAAGCTCACCATCGGCCAGCTCATTGCCTTCCAGATGTTCGCCGGCCAGTTCACGGGTCCCTTTTTACGCCTCGTCAACCTCTGGAACGAATTTCAGCAGGCACTCCTCGCGGTAGACAGGATCGGGGACATCCTGAACAACCCTACGGAAGTGCGGACAGAAAAAGCGATTACCCTTCCCGATCTCAAAGGCGCCATCAGGTTCGAGAACGTCTGCTTCAAGTATGCTCCCGATGCCCCCTATGCGGTGGACCGGCTTTCTCTCGATATACACCCGGGCACGAGCATCGGCCTCGTAGGGAGGTCGGGGTCAGGCAAGAGCACGATCGCCAAGCTCATAGAACGGCTCTACCTCGCTACAGAAGGGGCCATCTTTATTGACGGTGTCGATATCCGCCACATGAACCCCACCTGGCTCCGCTATAAAATAGGAGTGGTCCTCCAGGAGAACTACCTCTTCAGCGGTACGGTGAGGGAGAACATATCCCTCCCCCGTCCCGATGCGGCCATGGAGCAGATAATCGAGGTTTCGAAGATAGCGGGTGTCCACGAGTTCGTCTCCCAACTCCCCGAAGGCTACGACACCCTCGTGGGAGAAAGGGGGTCCACCCTGTCAGGAGGACAGAAGCAGAGGATCGCCATTGCCCGTGCCCTCATCACCAATCCCGGTATCCTCATCTTCGACGAAGCAACCTCCTCTTTGGATTACGAGTCGGAAAAGCTGATCCAGCAGAACATCAATGCCATAAAGGCAGGGAGGACCACCCTTATCATCGCGCACAGGCTCTCTGCGGTACGCTCCTGTGACCTGATAGTCGCCCTCGACAAGGGAAAGATCATCGAGAGGGGCACCCATGAGGAGCTGATGGCACGGGAGGGGTATTATCACTACCTCTACAACCAGCAGGAGGCGGGGAACGGGAGAGGGGAAAGACTCACATGAAGATACGATGGCTTACCCGTGACGATACGCACGAGTTCAAGCCCACGATAGCGGAGATCGAGGAAAGGCCCGCCCATCCCCTGGGAAAGATCATCTTCTGGCTCGTGGTAGGCACCATGCTCTTCTTCACCCTCTGGCTCTGCATCGGCAAGATCGATGTAGTGGTCTCTGCCAGAGGCACGGTCATCCCCGAAGGAGACGTGAAGATCCTCCAGCCCCTCGACACCGGGGTGGTCAGCGCCATTCTCTGCAAAGAAGGAGACTTTGTAAGAAAGGGCCAGGTGCTCATGGAGATCGACCCTTCCATCACCGCACCGGAACTGGAATCGAAGAAGAAATCACTGGAATTCCTCGAGCTGGAACAGCGAAGGCTGGATCTGACGCTCACGGGAAAGCCGTTCTCGGCACAGGGCACACACGACAAAGAAGCCGTCCGCAGGCAGCGTGAGCTCCATGCGTCCATGACAGGAAGCCTGGAGAAACAGCTCGCATCGAAGAAAGCGGAGCTTTGCAAGGTTGAGGAGGAGATGCGGGCCGCTGAGAAAGAAAGAGAGGCTGCCCGGGCACAGCTCGATATCGATATATCCAAGGAGCAGAGGCTTAAGGAGGTCCTCGACATCATCGCACGATCGGACTATGAAAAAGTAGTCCAGGACATCCTGGCCAGGAGAAACGCCATCGAGCAGGCGTCGAGCAGGATCGACCAGCTCCGGCATCAGCAAAACCAGATCCAACAGGACTTAGGGGTTATCGAGGGGAACTTCAAGGTTACGAACCTCAAGGAATTCACCGATAAACAGAAGCAGTCAACAGAAATAAGAGCCGAGATAGACAAGACCTCCTTCAAGAACGAGAAGCAGAGGATCCTCTCCCCCGTGGACGGCCATATCTCGACCCTCCTGTTTCACACCATAGGCGGCGTGGTGACTCCTGCCCAGAAGCTCATGACCGTGGTCCCCCTTACTGCACCCCTTGTGATCAAGGCAACGGTGCTCAATAAGGACATAGGGTTCATTAAAGAGAGGATGCCCGTCTCCCTCAAGATCGATACGTTTGATTTTCAGAAATACGGGATACTGAAGGGCGTCACCCGTAATATCGCCAGGCACAGCATTGAAGATGAGAAGCTGGGTCCCGTGTATGAGGTGTTTGTCACCCCTCTGGATACACAGGTTATGGTTGAGGGGGTAAAGACGTCCATTACCTCGGGCATGAGCCTCACCGCAGAGATCAAGGTGGGGAAGCGGCGGATCATCGAGTTCTTCATCTATCCGTTGATCAAGTATCTGGATGAGGGCGTGAAGGTGAGGTGAGGAGGGTTCGCGAAAGCCGCGCCGGTCAGTGTTTTTTGTGAGGTATTGAAAGGGCGTTCAGGAATTCTCTTTGAAAGTCTTTTTCGCGGGCGAGCTCGATATGCGTTACCGACCGGGCGATTCTGTCCGCTTCCTTCCTCTTTTCTTTATCGATAAGGGCCAAATACGCCCCGTGGCCCGCTGCGTTCCCCACGAGGTCGATGTTCTCGGGGTCGCACCAGGGGAAAAGGCCTATGGCGAGGGCGTTTTCTTTATCTATATGCATGCCGAAGGCTCCTGCTATTACCATCCTTGTGATCGACTCTATCCTCAAGTGGTTCACAAGAATCCTGCACGCGGCATGCAGGGCCGCCTTCGCAAGCTGGACCTGACGAATGTCCTTTTGCGTGAGAACGATATCCCGCCCGGTAGCTGTTTCGCCTCCCCATGCGACAACGATTTCTTTCACCCCTGATGCCCCGGTCCTCAATCTCGGCATATCACGGCCCGGCAGAAACGCTCCGTCCTCGCCAATGATTTCTGCCCTGAAGAGATGGGCGACCGTATCGATGATCCCGGAGCCGCAGAGCCCGGCCGGCCGGAGATGATCCGGCTCGTGTTCGCTCGCCCAGCCCTCGGTACCCACCACGGCATAATCCACTTCAAAGGTCGCCGGGTCTATGCGGACTTTCTCTATGGCGCCGGGCATTGCCCTCATGCCGCATGAAATATGTGCTCCCTCAAAGGCAGGGCCGGTTGCGCAGGAGCAGCAGAGGAGACGTTCCCGGTTCCCGAGTACTACTTCGCCGTTCGTCCCCAGGTCAATGATGAGAGACACCTCATCCTTGTTGTACGGCTCCGCGGAGAGGAGCACGCCCACATTGTCGGCTCCCACGAAACCCGCTTCAATCGGCAGGACATGGACATAGGACGACGGATCGATCCGGATGCCGAGATCACGCGCTTTCACCTTCACTGATGACTGAACGGATGGGGTGAAGGGCCACAAGCCGAGACGGTCGGGCGCAATGCCCAGAAAGATGTGATGCATGACCGTGTTTCCCACAACGGTCGCATCGACTATCTGCTGCGCCGAAAACCCGTCCTTTGCGGCCATCCGGGCGATCAGTGCGTTCACGGAGCTCATGAGTTCCTGCTGCATTCTTTTTGTTCCGTCGCGATGATTTGCAGAGTAAGCGATGCGGGACATGACTTCAGCACCGAAGAGCGCTTGCGGGTTGGTGACGGAGCCGCTGCTCAGGATATATCCGTTCCTGAGATCGCACACGTAGAGCGCCACGGTGGTCGTGCCGATGTCGAGAGCCAGCCCGAGCCTTTTCAGGTCCGAACCGGGCTGAATCCCTATGATCTCTCTGTCTTCCCACACGAGTGCGGTCACCGTGCCTTTGTCCTCTTTCACCGCCTGCGAAATCTGCTGAAGTGCAGGAAGGTCGGCTGCAAGCTCCTGCTTAAGGCCATATCGGGAAGCCAGTGCTGTCTTGGCTCCCTCGATCAACGCGGCCGGCCGGCCGTCTTCTCCGGGGATGTCTATCGTGTAATTCCGCACGGCCGGGTTGATGATGGTTGACCTGCCGGAGAATATTTTCTTTGTGGCATCCGATACGAGTATGTCCTCTCCGGAGATCAGGACGGTGAGATCGTCCAACGGGTGTGTCATGCATGCCAACCGGTAACCGAGCTTTTGGTCGGCATTGCTCACGAATTCAGCTTCCTGCGCGGTGACGCCGCTTACACTCCCCTCCATTACGCGGACCCTGCATTTGCCGCATTTGGCCGTGCCGTTGCAGGGGGAATCGATATAAACCCCCGCCTGTCTCGCTGCCTCGAGAACGCTCTTCCCGGGATCGACGACGGTTTCTTTCATGGATGGTGCGAAGAGAATCCTGTATTCTTTCATTGGCAATTGCCACCTCTTGCTTTCAGGAAAGGATAGAGGGCTGACAGGCCTTCATTTACGGTTGTCATTGAAATGCCGCCGCTCGATCCAAGTATCAGGCCGCCGTCCCTGAAGCTGTTTTCAGCGAAATCGATTTCCGTCCTGATACGCTCCTCGTCCCACGCCATTGCGTCAATGTGCCCCATAAAGGCGACTCTGGCGCCGATGTCCTTCCTCAGCTCGCGGAGGTCGAGCCCCGCTTGTGCATCAACCGGATGAATACAGTCGTAGCCTGCCGCTATCAACAGATCAATGATCTTCCTTGTGTCACCGTCTGAGTGGAAGAATGCAAACAGACCCTTTTCCTTTATCATTCCGGCAACTTCTTTATAAACAGGCCAGACCGTATCGCGAAAACAGGTGGCCGAGAAGAGGAGACCCTGGTTGCTGGCTATATCATCAGCCAAAACGATTGCCCTGAATCCGTTCCGAAGGGCCTCTTCAATCCGCTTTTTTGCTTGCCTGAGGAGTCCCGAGGCCATGCCGGAGAAGACGCGCGGTTCGTTTCTCAGGATGAGCAGGGCTTTGAGGAACCCGTGATCATGAGCCAGGCGTGAAACGGGCCCGTTTATGTATCCCATCATGAAGTATCTGTCCAGCACCGCGAACTGTGCGGAGGAGAGGAGGGGTTGCACCTGTTCGGAAGCGAGGTCGACTCCCATGGCGGAAAGACCCATGCGCCCAGCCGCTGTTTCAAGCTGTCTCACATATTCTCCGTCCGATTCCGGAAAGAAATGGTCGAGAAAGTCCTTTTCGATGAACAGCTCCCCCCGTGGCAGGAAAACCGCTTTCCTGCGACAGAGGGCATTTATGACGGCTTCAGCGGGCTGCTGCACTTCTCTGCTTTCTGTAGTAAGTGGTGTAGCGGCGGGCACGGTTATCGCGACCCAGCAGGAGGTCGGTCGCCATGATGTACGGTTTCATCTTCTCCGCATTTACTATTGCCGAATTGAGCCCGCCGTGGATTGCAAGGGCCAGGAAGACCGAGTTGATCACCATCCGGTTGGGCAAACCAAAGGAAACATTGCTTGCGCCGAGGACGAGGTTAAGTCCAAGCGTCTTCCTTACCAGGTTCATGGTTTCGAGGGTGATAAGTGTCGCGTTGTTGTTTACCGCACTCGATTCTGCAATACAGTCGGCGATAAGGGTCTCGGGGGCGATGCCCGCCTCCTGTGCCTTTTCTACAATATGGGTAATGATCTCATGCCTCCTGGCTGCATTATTAGGAATTCCGGATTCGTCCGACGCCAGTGCAACGAGCGCCGTATCATATTCCTTTGCAAGGGGCAACAGTTGTTGTAAGACCTGCTCCTCACCCGTTACCGAACTGATGATCGGCCTGCCACATTTTAGCTGCAGCGCCTTGTCCAATGCAACGGGATTTCTGCTCTCCAGACAGAGGGGCGCATCGACTGCGCCCATGACCGCCTCGGTGGCGCGGGGCAGAACGTCGGTCTCGTCGATCCCGAAGGCGCCAACGCTGATGACAAGTATGTCGGCTCCGGCCTCCACCTGCCTTACGGCCTCTTCGCGGATAGGATCCATGTTACCCGATATCATCCCTTCCTTGATCGGACCTTTGCCGAAGGGGTTGATCCGCTCGCCGATGACCACGGTGGGGAGGTTTTCTCCAATGACGACTTCCTTGCCGTGAGGGCTTATCACCTTTGTTTCCATGATTCCTCCTGTCTTCCAAACCTGTTTTGTCAAATTGTCCTTGTTCTTTTGTCGGTCGGTTGCCCCATTTGAGGAAATGTCCATCTGCGGCGGTCTGCTCCGTTTGCGACCCTCCGCCGTTTGCCACCCGCCCATAGCAAGCTTTGAGGTCGGGTACCCGGCCACCATTCGGCTACGGTCTGCAATACTCGCATCCCATCCACATCTGAACACCTCCTCAAATGGGAATCGTCCACCCGAGCCGGAATTGAACTTTCTTGTCGCCAATTCCGGCATTATAGGAGCAGCTGCGCAATTGGTTACGGTCGGCATAAAGCCGACAAGATCGTTTTCTTTATGCAGTCGTCTTCCTAACCGTAATGGCTCTTCTCTACCCAGACCCGGAGAACCCCCTTCTCTCGCGCTGTATGGTAATGGTGTCAACGAGATACCCGTATCGTATCCGTGTTCATCCGTGACTCATTAAGCTTCTTTTGAGAATACCGTCAATCAGAACAACCCCGTCACCCTGCCTGTCTCCACGTCCACGTCGATCCTCCGGAATGCGGGATCCGACCCTGTACCCGGCATGAGGCTTATGGTGCCGGTCACCGGGCAGAGAAACTTCGCGCCTGAAAATATGAGTATATCCCTGACCGGGAGCTTCCATCCTTTGGGCACACCTTTCTGTTCCGGGTCGTGGGAAAGGCTCAATTGGGTCTTCACCATCATGGTGAAATAGTCCTTGTATTCCGGGTTTGCCTGTAATCTGTCGGCTTTTGCCTCGGCTTCAGGCAGCCAGAGGACGCTGTCGGCGCCGTAGACCTTTTTGGCGATCACCTCGACCCGTTCCTTGAACGGCATCTCGAGGGGATAGAGGAACCGGAAATCAGTTTTCTCCTCGCACGCATCGATGACCGCATCGGCAAGCTCCAGGGCCCCGTCTCCGCCCTTGAGCCAGTGCTCGGACACTGCGACCCTCGCCCCTTCGGCTTCTGCGTACCGCTTTACCAAGGCCAATTCATCCGGCGTATCGGTCGAGAAGCTGTTGATGCAGACAACGGGTTTCATGCCGGAGAGCTTGACGGTTCGTATATGGTGGAGGAGGTTCGCAATGCCTTTTTCGAGAAGCGTGAGGTTTTCCTCCCGGTATTCCCCGGGCAGGGGCAATCCGGGTGCCACCCTCGGTCCGCCGCCGTGCATCTTGAGCGCCCTGATGGTGGCGGTAATTACCGAAACATTCGGTTTCAGGCCGCTGATCCTGCATTTGACGTTCCAGAATTTTTCAAAGCCGACATCGGCGGCAAAGCCGCTTTCGGTAACATGGTAGTCGAAGAGCTTCAAACCCAGACGGTCCGCAATGATCGACGACTGGCCGATTGCGATATTCGCGAAGGGCCCGGCATGAACCAGTACGGGCTGCCCTTCAATGGTCTGGAGGAGCGTCGGGTTGATGCTCTCACGCATAAAAGCGCACATCGCCCCTGCAACCTCCAGGTCTTCCGTGGTGACGGGCTTGCCGTTCGTGTCGTAAGCCATGGTGATGCGGCCCAGCCTCTCCCTCAGGTCTTTAAGATTACGGGCGATCGAGAGAATGGCCATAACCTCCGAGCTGACGGCTATGTCGAAGTGGGACTGCATGGTGAAGCCGTCCATCCTCCCGCCAAGACCGATGATGATGTTGCGTAATGTCTGCGCGCAAAAGTCTATCACCCATCCCATCTGCACGCTCTTGGAATCGATGCTCAACCGGCGAAGGTTTCTTTTCGCCAACTCGGCGTCATTGTAATTCCTTTCATGCTGCATCCGGGAGGTGAGGGCGACCATGGCAAGATTGTGTGCGTTCATGATGTTGTTGATATCTCCGGTCAGACCAAGGGAGAATTCCGTCAAGGGTATGGCCTGAGCATTCCCGCCGCCCGCAGCGCTCCCTTTGACGTTGAAAGTGGGCCCGCCCGAGGGCTGCCGTATGGCGCCTCCCACGCTTTTTCCACGTTTACCCAGGCCTTCTATCAGCCCCATGGTAGTGGTAGTCTTTCCTTCGCCGAGCGGAGTGGGGGTTATCGCGGTGACCTCGATGTACTTGCCGTCGGACTTGTCGCTTAACCGGTCCATCACGTTCATGAAGTCAATCCTGCCGATACGGCCGCAGGGGATCGCTTCGTCTTTTGCCAGCCCCAACTCCTCCTGAAGCTGAACGAGTGATTTCATCCTTGCCTCGGCAGCTTCTGAGATCTGCCAATCAGCCATCTCTCTCGGATCATACGCCACGGCTATTTCCTCCTTGCATAATTCGTCAGCATGCTGCTTATACTTTTATCTTCACAATTTGCTACCTGAAAACTACCTGATAATACCCGGTAAGGCAGCTAATTGCGTTCTCGAATCATTGAGTGTCACTCATTATACAGTAGAGATTACGATATATTGTAATAATTGATCACTTTCGTCCCTTACTCTATAACCCCTTGAGAGGATAGTAAGACAAGAAAGGGAAGTATTTATACCGAGATCCATCCAATCGGGAGTCGACATCAGGAAGCTGTTGGGGCGGTACAGCATGAGCCTGTCGTCGAAAACTGCAGCAGCCTCCCTCCGGGCAGGTTAATAAGCCCCGTACTCCCTCGTAAACTCGAACATGGCCCTTACGTTTTCCTCCCTGGCATTGTCCATGCTTGCCGCAGCGTCCATGATGTATCCTCCCCCTTTTCCCACAATATCGATCAGCTTTTTGCAGTACGTCTTTACGTCCCCCGGGGTGCCTGTTACCATTGTGGAAAGAGGAATATTGCCCTTGATGCATACTGTATCACTCAGGATTTCCTTGGCCTTGAAGATGTCTGTTCCTTCAAAGGAGTATAGGGCCTTTCCTGCGGGTATGTCCTTTATGATTTCCAGACGGGACGTGCAGCTTCCTTCCCATAGCGGACAGGGAGTGAGCCCTTCATTGATGAGGGTGACCAAAAGCTCCCGCAGGGTGGGCCAGAAAAACTTCCGGAACTGGGCTTCCGACATGAAGCCGTCAAGGCCTTTGTGTATAGGGATGAATATGCGTGGATTGCCCGTATTCCCGGCTGCGCCTACCGCCATCTCAACCATCATCGGCAATAGTTTCTCGCAGGCCTTTATGACCTGATTCGGCCTCCGGTACATGTCGAGCATCAGACCCTTCGTGCCCCTGAAGTAATCACCCAGGGTGTCGAAGGGCGCCTGGCTGAATCCGCCGTACTGCATGGGAAAGCCCGCTTCTCTTGCTTTCTGGGTGTATGACCTCGCCAAAGCGCCGATCTCGGCTGATTTCTCCCCGGCCTTTCTCAACGTTTCGAGAGCTTCCGCAACTTCGGGCGAGGTGAACTGGGCAAATCCGAAGGGCGTGCCCATGGCGTAGGTGATGATCGTACGCAAAGGTGTGAGCTTCTCAAAGCCTTTCATTGCGCCGAAAACACGCGGCCAGTACTTTCGCAGCATGAAATCGGTCGGGTCGAAGAGAAAATGGTCGTACTCGTCGGCGGTCATATACTCGCCTTCTACAAACTGATAGGTGAGATTGGGTCCGAGCCCGTGTCCTGCCCACAGGAGCTGCTTGAAATCGAGGGCTTCCAGTATGGGACCGAGATAACGCAGGCCGAAGGGGTTCTGGTCCATGTCCGGTTCGAATTCCGTCATCGTTCTCCAGTAGGCTTTCCACAGTTTTTCCGGATCGTACATTATTTCCTGAACCGTCATGTTTGAATATCGGGCAGGGAAAAAGCTGAATATTGCCATGATCGGTACTCTGTCCGGCTTCTTCAGGGCGATGGCGTCGAGAACCCTTTTTTCCCGTTCCCGGTAGAGCTCTTCAGGTGCTCTGCTCATGATCAGCCTCCGATCCATTGTCTGCAAAGGTTGACGGCGGCTATCGCATCCTTCCCGTACGCATCGGCTTTGACGTATTTACGCACCTCGTCATCCATCTGGCCACCGCCGATCATGATCTTGACACCGTCGCGCAGGCCGGCTTCTTCAAGGGCCTCCACGGTCTTTTTCATAGAGTCGTAGGCAAGGGTGAGGAACCCGCTTAACCCTACCACCTGCGGCTGGAATTCCCTTATCTTCTCCACAAAAGTGGCAACCGGTACGTCGATGCCGATATCAAGGACGTCGTAGCCGCTCACGTCGACCATGAACGTGACGATATCTTTCCCGATGTCATGAATATCCCCCGCTACCGTGCCGATCAGGACCTTGCCTTTCTTCGCGCCTGCCTGCCCGCCTTTGAGGAGCGGTTTCACGATGTCGGAGATCCCTTTCAGGATCTCGCCCGCCATCATCAGGTCCGGGATAAAATACTCGCATTTCTCGAACCTTTTCCCCACGATCTCCATTGCCGAACGGGCATCGTCGAGGATGCCCATGGGGTCCGCCCCTTCCTTGATCAGGTCATTCACCATGGCGAGCGTTTCTTCTTCCATCAGGTCCGCCATCAGATTAATCAGTTTGTCGTTCAATCCAACCTCCTCGTTATCTTGCTTTCGTGAGCAGCCTTTTGTGTCAGGGTCCCCATCCGTTATTTCTGATGCGTCCTGATGTAATCCTGAAGGAATTTCAGGGCCTCGTCACCCGGCAATCCCTTCGCCTTCAGGTCTCTCACATGCTCCTCAACTATGGGCTTGACCCTCGCAGCCCATCGGGCATCTTCTTCTTTCGAGAGCGGGATAAACTTGTTGCCCCGGGCAAGGACGAATTCACGACCCTCTTTGTCTATTTCGTCCCAGAGGCGCGCCTGCTTCTCAATCCACTCCACGTTGATCTTTTCTATGATTGCCTTGATATCGGCGGGAAGACTGTTCCATTTGGCCTTATTCATCACGTAGAACATGGTGCTGGAGTAGCTTGCGCCGTAGTCCTCGGTCGTGTAGTTTATGACCTCGCCCAGTTTCCAGCCTTTCAGCGCTTCCACCGGAACCATGACACCGTCCGCAACACCCTTCATAAGGGCATCGTAGGTCTCAGGGATGGGCATGCCCACAGGCGCTCCTCCCAGGGCGAGCACGATCTTTGAGTTGATGCCCGAAGACCTTATCTTCATCCCTTTGAGGTCCTCGAGCTTATAGACCGGTTTTTTGGTATTAAGGAGCCCCGGCCCGTGCCCATGGATAAAGAGCACCTTCACGTCGTCGAGTTCCTTGGGCCTGAACTTGTTGTAGTACTCGTTGGCCATCTTGGTCGCAAGATAACCGGTCTTGACGCCGAAGGGCACGTCCAGCATCTCGATCATGGGGAATTTGCCGCGGGTATAGCTGAAGACGCTCGCGCCGATGTCCGATATGCCTTTCACGGTGCTATCGTAAATCTGGGCGCCGGGGCTGAGTGTGCCACCCGCAAAATACGCTATCTTCACCCTGCCGTTCGTCCTTTTTTCCACCTCTTTGGCCCACTGTTCCGCCAGAATGCCGTTCTTGTGCGCAGGCCCGTAAACGTTGGAGAATTTCAGCTGAATAGCCTTATCCTGGCCGTAGGAGTACGAGGAGAAGACGAGAGCCGCGAAAACGATTGATGCGAAAACAATACCTTTCACGATCGTGATCTTCATTGGACGCCCCCTTTTCATTTGCTGGAGTTTCTTCTTGTTTGTAGCAAATGGTGAAAGGATTGTCAATTATATATTTATATATATAAATTGACTAATTGCTTTATCTTTGGATAATATAAGGTTGGGAGCCATGTTGAAAAAAGAATTACTTGAACAGATGCCGAACATTGACCGCTCATCCTTTGAGCCTGTCTATATTCAGCTGGTGAATATCCTTCGAAGCCAGATCGCGTCCGGGCAGTTTCGGCCGGGGGAGCGGCTGCCGCCGGAATCGCAGCTTTGCGGATATCACCGGGTCAGCCCCATGACCGTCCGGCGCGCGATAAATATCCTCGTTCAGCAAGGTTTGGTGACTACTACTCAAGGGCGGGGTACATTCGTGAAACCAATGGAACTGAGCAGGGTGACATTCGGCCTTGATGAGCTGCAGAGCATGTTCGGACAGAATCCGCAGAACAAGATCAAGATGCTGGAGGTGAGCATCGTCAGGTCCGATGAGGTCATCGCGTCGAAACTAAGCCTGACACCGGGAGACCGGGTCATTCTTATCCGCCGTCTCATCACGGAAGAGAGCGATCCGCTCTTTTATCATCAGGAATATCTGATCTACGATCCGAGACGGCCGGTTGTTGAGGCGGAAATGGAGGTAACCACGCTGCACGGTCTTTTTTCGGGAACGGGAGAAACAAGCCTGAAACGGGGTGAACTGGTAATAGAGGCAGCCGTGCTCAACGAAACCGAAGCGGGCCTCTTGCTCGCGCCGCCCATGCTGCCTTCATTTCGTCTGGAACACGTTTTTTACGATTTTGACAACCGGCCTGTCAGCTGGGGTTTTTTTCTCTGCCGGGGTGACCGGCTGCGATTTAAAGCGACGGTCGGGCTCGACGACCAACGCAGGACAAAGGCCGGGAACGAGTGATGGAAGAGAGCGACTATAAATCGGGACTGCCGAACCTTCTGGCTGATTTGCAGGAAGAAGCCGTGCTGTCTCATGTCACCAAGCGTCTGGAGGACGATGAAGATCCGCTCCGGATCATGGAAGAATGCCAGCAGGGTGTGCGCCTCGTAGGGGAACGGTATGAGCAGGGTGTCTACTACATTTCCGGCCTGATAATGGCGAGTGCCATCATGCACGAAGTAGGGGATATCGTGCTGCCCATGCTGAAGAACAGGGTGACGGGCAGCGAGTCGGGGCGTATCCTCCTTGGCACCGTGGAGGGGGACATCCACTATATCGGCAAGGATATAATAAAGGTGTTGCTGAGGTGCTATGGTTTTACCGTCTCCGATCTGGGCGTAGATGTGCCCGCCCGGGAGTTTCTCGCGAAAACGAGAGAGATGCGGCCCCATATCGTCGGCCTTTCCTGTTTGCTCAACTCCGGCTTTGAAAGCATGCGTGCGACGGTGGAGTTGCTCCGCACTGAAACGGCCAGGGACCGGCATATCATTCCATCGTTCATCATCGGCGGATGCGTGGATGAACGGGTGCGTGAGCATGTAGGCGCCGATGCCTGGGCTGCCGATGCCATGGCAGGTGTCCGCCTCTGCCAGCAACTGATACGCGGACACAATCCTTCTGAATGAGAACCAAATAAAGCACGGATCCCCCGCGCAAAAAAGGGGCAGGGGATCGTAGAATGCAGAAGAAGAATTGTCTCAGCCGCGGCCCGTTGCCCGGCGGTTCTCCGAGCTGCCTTTGAGCGCTAAATCTTAAAGGCTTCTGCCTGGCCTGTATAGGTCTTCCGCAACTTTACCTTTTCTATCTTGCCCGTGGGGTTCCTGGGCACTTCACCAAAGAACACCTTCTTCGGCCTTTTGTACTTCATAAGACCTTCGCAGAACTTCAGTACTTCTTCCTCGGTAAGGGTTTTTCCGGGCACCACGTCAACGACGACCGCTACGATTTCGCCGAGGCGCTCGCTGGGCATGCCGATGGCCGCCACGTCCTTCACCGCCGGATGCTGATGCAGGAAGTCTTCGATCTCTGCCGGGAAAACGTTCTCGCCTCCCGAAATGATGACGTCCTTCTTTCGGTCCACGATCCAGATGAAGCCGTCTTCATCCACCCGCACCATGTCCCCCGTAAAGAGCCAGCCGTCCCGCAGGGTCTTGGCGGTTGCTTCCGGGTTCTTGTAGTATTCCCTCATCACGCCGTTGCCGCGGACACAGAGCTCGCCGGGCTGGCCTTGCGGGACAATGTTGCCGTCGTCATCAACGACCTTGTATTCCCAGTTGAAGCCGGGCAGGCCGATGGCGCCGATCTTATGCTCGTTCCCGATGCGGAGGTCAACACAACCCGGTCCGGTCGATTCGCTTAAGCCGAAGCTCGTGTCATACTGCATGGTCGGGAAATATTTCCTCCAATGCTTGATGAGCGCCGGCGGAATAGGCTGTGCACCCATATGGAGAAGCCTCCATTGGTCTATTTTGTAATCCGACAGCTTGAGCTCGCCCTTGTCAAGCTTGATCAGTATATCCTGGACCCATGGGACAAGACACCACAATACCGTGCCTCCTTCTTCGCTCATGGCCTCGAAAACCCATTCTGGGGAGAACCCTTTGAGTATGACGGCTTTGCTGCCTACAATAAAGTGGCCGAACCAGTGCATCTTGGCGCCCGTGTGATAAAGCGGGGGAATGAGGACAAAAACGTCATCCTTGACTTGACGGTGGTGCATATTCTCGACAATGCAGGCATTTGCCATATTATTGTGAGTGAGGAGAATCGGTTTCGGCTGTCCGGTAGTTCCTGACGTAAAATACAGTCCGCACGGGTCTGAAAAGGTGAGCTTCGTGTTGAGGGGCGTTGCATCAGCTTTTGCCATAAGGGCGTGGAATGATTCGGCAAATGCCGGGATGTGCTTGCCCACACAGATATAACTTTTAACCGTGCCCAGTCCGTCTTTCACGGATTCCACCCTCTGGGCAAACTCCTCATCGAACACGAAAACCGTCGGCTCCGCCACGTCCGCACAATACTTCATTTCTTCAGCGGTGAACCGGAAATTCAAGGGGACTACCCATGCACCCGTCCGGACAATGCCGAAATAGGCTACGAGCCAGTCGATTGAATTCTGCATCCAGTGAGCAATCTTGTCGCCTTTATTCACGCCTTTCTGTTTAAGGATGTTCGAAAACTTGTCCGCCCTCTCGTCAAATTCCTTCCACGTGATTTCCGTTCTTGTTTTGTCCGCGGCAACCCGTTCCACAAGGGCCACATCATTCGGATACAGGCGCGCATTCCTTGCCAGCATTTCACCTATGTGAATGTAAATATCGCTCATTCCTCCCTCCTCCTGGTTGGTTTGAATATCTTTTTCACATATCTTTCTTACAGTTCCTCGAGGACGCCGCAGATCCGCCCCATGTCTGCGCCGAGGGTGGACGAAAATGCCTTTGCGCACTTATCGACCAACGGGCCGTATTCGGCAATGGCCGACTCGCCGAACGTTCCGATGATGAAGATCGAGCCGATCACTCCTCCTTGCGCGTCAAATACGGGAGAGGCGATTATATTCATACCAGGATTTAACTCGCCCATATCCCAGGCATACCCCATCTTTCTGCATTCTATGAGTTCTCTTTCCAGTCTCTCGCGATCAAATTTCGACGCATCTCCATGAAAGAAGAGCCTTCCTTTGGAGAGGATCCTTTCCCGTTCCGTCTGTGGCAGGAAGGCCATGATCGCCTTTCCATGAGCACCGTGGGTGATGTTGAACCGGTGCCCGACCCGTGTGGTGATACCTATTTGCTGGCCCGGCTCCTGTTTTGCGACGATGAAGACATTGTCATCGGTGTTGAGACCGAAGAGGGCGGTACTGTTCGTCTTTCTTGCAAGCGTCTCGAGCAATGGATTTGCGGACTCGCTGTAATTGACATTGTCAAGGACCCTTCTGGACAATGAGATGAGCCCCAAACCCAGAGAGTAAGTCTTTCCTGTCTGATCCTTTTGTACAAAGCCGAATCTCTGGAGCGTATTCAGGATGGAATAACCTTTGCTTTTGTGTATGCCCACAATCTTGCAGATTTCGGTGAGATTCATTTTGAACGACGCGCTTCGCGCCAGGCACAGAAGAATTCTGGAGGCCTGATCCACAGCCGGAACCAAACCGGTGTAATCGGATTTGGATTTGGGTTCTTTCTTATCCAAGCAGCCATCCTTTCCGAGGTGCAGGTCCTGTGCGCTCCGCGAGCGGCACAGGACCTGCCGTAAGGTCTATCATATCAGGAGCCACGTAGCACCTTTTTCCCCTCATAGAACGCCCTCACATTAAGCTCATGAAGCTTCGGCGCAAGAAGCGACTTAATCGCATGAATCCACT
>MVRP01000081.1 GCA_002067405.1 Syntrophorhabdaceae bacterium PtaU1.Bin034
AGTAGTTGATGCCCTTGTTGTTGAAGATCAAGCCTCGCTCCTCTGACACGACGCAACAACTGAAATACTCGCCACCGCCTGCTTTGTGCAGCACGGCAATCACAAAATCCACATCGAAGGTGCGCGCACCTTCGAATTCGGGCGCCAGCTCCTTTATATAGAAGCTCTTCTTGAGGCTGAAACAGTGCCTCCATTCGGAAAAAGGCCCGCTGCAAAAACCGCAGTGAATAGTAATGCCATAAAGAAGGCCTTCCTCCGGAAGAACGATCCTGCATTGGTCTTTTAGAATGTCGCTGAGGCCGTTGCTGTCAGGAATCACAAACGCGGTGAAGTGGACCTCTATTTTGGGGGGGTCTTCGGCGATCTGTCTGAAGTGGAAACCGGAATCAAAGGAGACATTATGGATCTTTCTATCCAGAAAACCGAAGTGCTCAAGCTTCCACCGCTCGTAGAAATACGTCTCGATAGCGCGCTGCAGCCTCTTCTTGAGATATCGGTGCATGTCCTCCATGGTTCCGCCGTAGCGGGGAAGAGCCTGCACCTCTTCATCGTCGTTAAGGGTCACGGGCGGCAGCCCCTTCTTCACCAGCAGCGAGTTGAGAAAACATCTGCCCACCCTCCCGTTTGAGTCCCAGAACGGATGGATGCCGATCAACATATAATAAGATCTCGCGAGATTGTAAATGAATTCGTGAAGATGGTGAAAGCTGGCAGCAGTCTCACTGAGCACGATGGCCAGATCCGATACTTCACGATGGAAGTTATCGAATTCGAAGGTAACCCCGTTTCTGTCAGGAAAATCAATCTGCCGAAAATTGCCTGCGTTCACATCCAGCCCCTGAGACAGGCTCCAGTGAATCTTTTTCAGGAGATCAAGGTTTATAGCGGTGAATTCGTGGAGAGTGGAAAATATCTCTCGGACCGTGCCCACAAAGTTTTTGTTTCCCAAAAGCTTCAGCTCCTGGCTGGAACGGCCGTTATGCAGGCCGGTGCTTCCCTTCATAAGGGTAATTGACGAGGAGCCGAGAGAAAGAAACATCTTCTGGAAGATCGCCGTGTTGATCTGCCAGGAGGTCTCCCGGGACATTACTTCCATATAGCGGTCCAGATCGAGAACCGGTTCGTTTTGCACTGTGGGTATGTTGTCTGCAGGGTCCTTGCCGAGCATTTTGCAGAACTCTGTAATTATGTAGTCCGCTTTGCGAAGGTCTGCTATTTCCCGGGGAAGATAGATCCTGCGACATACTGTCCCGCAAAGATGGTCGAACCGTTCACCCAGCGGGCCTGCCAGGCAGTTATGCCGATGGGCGAGTTCACCCAGGCCGGCGAGAAGGTCCCTGTTTACACCATATCCCCTGTATCCCAGTGAATTAATGACGAATTGCTTTTTCCCGATGTCTGAAAGGGCGTGTTGAAACAGCTCGTTGTTGTAATGCCATTTCTTGTAGTAATTAAGGAGCGCTTGATCCGTATCACCCCTTCCGTCCTGTTTCATCTCTGAGAGTTCCCGTTCTACGTGATTGAACTTTCTTTGAATCGATTCAAAGATCTCGTGGCAATGATGGTCCCACGAGTAGGCAAGAACGAAGTAGCCGGCCCTGTGAGGCATAGAAACTCCGGACTAACGGATTTCTGCAAATACGCCTATATGGTCACTCAACTCCGGGTCGTTCAATAGCAGATCCGATGAAACGACGGTAGCGTTGCCTTTAACGAAAATATAGTCGATACGGCTTTGAGGGTCATTCGCCGGGAATGTGCTCCCGCCCTTTTTATGACACTCCCGGTATACATCCCGGTAACCGGCTGATCTCAGATACGCGATGGCCGTCGACTCTTCCACCTCGTTGAAGTCGCCGGCCAGAATTGTGCAATAGGCGGCATTTTTCCCGGAATCCAGCGCATCCAATAGTTTTTCGACCTGGGCCACCCTCACCTCGCCATGGGCATTGTGGTCCAGGTGCACCGACGCAAACACGATGCTGTGCCCGAAGATCTCCGTTTCCGCAACAAGCGCCAGTCGGGGCATTGTCGGCCTGAGGCCGTCACGAAGATCGGTCAGGTCGATCGTCCTGTGTGTCCTGATGGCACTTCGCGCCATTATCGCAACCCCTTCGGGGTACTTTTCCATGAAGTGATGACAATACACGAATTGGGACCGATAATGGTAGCCGGTCATCGAGGAGATCCAGTGCGATATTTGCTCGCTCGTATCCTCGATTCCTGCCCCGCTCAGCACTTCCTGAAAGGCCGCAAGGTGGGGATCCACTTTCGCGAGGCCGCGGGCAATGTCCCTGAACCTTGATGCGCCATTATTGTGGTTGCCATGAAGATTGTAAGAGCAGACACGAATGGTGGGAGGATAAAGGGATCTAAATCGATCAAGGTCCTCTTCCGTCAGGATGCCGAGAAGGCCGCCCCTGGAAAACCGCTCGTTCATCCTCTCCACGTATTCCTCGACGGCATTGTATTGCCTCGCTACCGCTTGCACGGGAGTCCCTGAACGGAGAAGCCGAACCATATCGAGCCTTCTGAGTAACGGATCATTCCTGTCCAGACGGTCCAGCCAGTTCTCGATCCCCTTTTCTGATAGGATCCCGGCAAACCCCGCAAGGGAAAACGAGGCGTTCAGACGAAAGACATCATCCACATCCACACTGAACGTTTTCGCTATCTCGCCGGGCGTACTGCCGGTACGAAGCAGGTATATCATCTCCAATCGCGTCAGTACGTCATCGCCTCCCAGGACTGCACGCCGGTCCGGTTCCGGTGTCGCGCGAAAATTCCACCTGGCCCGGTTGACTATATCTTCGATGATTCTTTTCACTCCGGCGTTCCTTGAGAGTGCCTTCCTCAGACTGTAGCGAAAGGCTGCCCGGGCGTCGGCATCCTCCGGCGTTGATGCAATGTCTTCAGCGCTCTGCCTTAAGTTACGGTTCTTTTCCAGCTCCTCCTCGAGCGCCTTCCAGACAGCAAGGGCAAGCGGGGACACTTCTCTCCCGTCCGCCCTTGCGGGGTCAAGCAAAGACGCCATGAACGGCGCAAGCAGATCCGCCAGGCCGCGGGCAAGCATCTCAGTTTCCATAAATTCTCTCAAAAAGTGGATTTTCTGCCGATCTTTCAAAAAATACACTTTTTTTTATCCTTTCGCAACATGTACTGCTTCTGCGCGCATTGTGCTGCAATGTTTGTGGTTCTTTCGCACTCAGCATTGACAAATCAATTTCCTGCCATAGGTTAGTAATACGAATTTCACGATGGCCTGTGCCGCATCTCCATGTTCGTGCCCCTTCCATTCAACCGAATCGTGACAAGGCGAAGGGTAGCAGGTGCAAAGGAGATTCGGTCACAGCAGAGGAGGAACAATGGCTGAAAAGGTACTTGACGGAATGAAGATAGCTATCATCGTGACGGATGATTTTGAGCAGGTGGAGTTGACGGAGCCAAAAAAGGCTCTCGACGAGGCGGGTGCCAAGACCTCCATAGTTGCCCCCCACGGGGGAACCGTGCAAGGTTTCCGGCATGATATGAAAGCGGACCTCTTGCCCGTGAACAAGACCCTGGGAGAGGTGAACGCAAGCCAGTTTGACGCGGTGCTCCTTCCCGGAGGCGCCCTCAATGCCGACTCGTTGCGGATGGATGCGAAGGCCCAAGGGTTCGTCCGGGAAACAGATGCTGCGCACAAGCCTATTGCGGTAATATGTCACGGGCCCTGGCTTCTCGTGTCTGCAGGCTTGGTCAAGGGAAGGCGGATAACAAGTTATTACACGATCCAGGATGATATCAGGAATGCAGAAGGCCAATGGGAAGATTCGGAGGTAGTAAAGGACCGAAACTGGGTCAGCAGCAGGAGCCCGAAGGACATACCTGCATTTAATCGTGAGATGATAGCCCTTTTTTCGGCTCATTGGGAGAAAGCCCGAAGGCAGCACGCGGCGTGAGATGGGGTATGCGTCAGAGCGCAGGAACCAGAGGTTCAACGAGCAAAAGCACCAGGTTCCGGGGTGATGATGGTTTCGCTCTAATGTTTCACGTGAAACTCTTTCCGGAGAGTTACCGTTGCCGGACAGTCCCAACCGAAACCAACCGGGACGGCAGCTAAAGGGGGCCCTGCGCCGGCAACATTGACAAAGCTCAAGCAAACATCACAGGCGACCAAATGGAAACTGCAAGACCCTATCGTGTCGCGATCTCCGGCTCTTACGGCGGGATGAACCTCGGGGACGAGGCGATTCTGCAGTGTATTGTCACTGAGCTTCGCAATTCCCTGCCTGTGGAAATCACTGTCTTCACGAGGGATCCGGAGGACACGCTTCGCCGCCACCGGGTAGAACGGGCCATTCCTGTTCGTAAGCTTTCCCGGGATGAGGTCCTCCCGGAAATAGAACGACTCGATTTGCTTATACTTGGGGGCGGCGGGATTCTCTTCGATGGAGAGGTAAGACAGTACTTACGGGAACTGGCTCTTGCACATGAGAAGTCTGTCCCTGTCATGACCTACGCTATTGGCGCCGGGCCCCTACACGACCCGGTCAACCAGAAGCTCGTCCGGGAAAATCTCGACCGCGCGGCACTTGTTACCGTGAGAGAACGAAGTGCCAAATCAGTGCTCGAAGACGCGGGGGTTAGCCACGATATCATTATTACGGCCGACCCTGCACTCCTGCTCCAGCCGGAGCCTCTGCCTCCGGACAGCCTTCAATGCGAAGGGTTGGAAGGACGGGAACGGCTCATAGGTGTCTCCGTTCGTGAACCGGGATTGGCCGCTCCCGACATCAACCAGGACTCCTATCATGC
Source organism: Syntrophorhabdaceae bacterium PtaU1.Bin034 (assembly GCA_002067405.1). The sequence continues at coordinate 4,798 of MVRP01000081.1, forward strand.
CCTTCTTGCGAATGCATCGGACTACATGGTTGACCGCTACGATGCCCACGTTGTCTTTGTACCCATGGAGCGCAAAGTGCTTGACATGCAGCACTCCCATGCGGTTATCTCCCAAATGCTCCGACCTCAGAAGGCTAGCGTGGTCAATGGAAACTATACGTCCGGTCAGATGCTTTCTCTTATTAACCAGTTCATGTTCGCCGTGGGAATGCGTCTTCACTTCCTGATTTTTGCTGCATTGACGGGTGTTCCCTTCGTGGCCTTGCCCTACGCCTCAAAAGTATTCGGTTTCCTCGAGGACCTCAAGATTGAGATGCCGCCTCTGACGCTTGTCAATTCTGGCCGGCTGATCGCATACATCGACAAGTCGTGGGACACCTACAAGTTACTTAAGGAGCAGATCAGCGCGGCTTTGCCTTCCCTTTTTGAACGTGCTCGCGAGACCAACAGGCTGACCGTGAGCCTCCTCAAGCAAATTGGGGTGGAGAAAGGAATCCAGGCTGAGACCGACATTTCCAGGAGCGAGAATGCCGCCTCTCAAACGTCCGCCTCGCCCGGAAACCATTGATCTTCCACCCAGACAGGGGATTGACGCAGGCGAAACGGATGTTCTTGTGGTTGGCGGCGGCCCGTCGGGACTCGGTGCCGTCATTGGCGCCGCTTCTGCCGGCGCCGGGGTAATACTGGCCGAACAATACGGTTTTCTCGGTGGGAATGCAACAGCCGCGCTGGTGGCACCGCTCGCCTCCTGGCGCACGGAGCATCCTCGGCCCGAACAACGCGGGGTCGCGAGCCTGTCCCCTACCGATCACGGACAGGGAAATCCCACGATCGGTGGTGCCCTGTCGTTGTTAGTTGACTCTCTTGTTGCCGGCGGCGGCGCAATACCTCCTTCATCGAAAACAGGATATGTTGTCCCCTTCGATCCGGAGGTGTTCAAGATGGTCGCCCTCGATCTCGTTGAACAGGCCGGTGCCCACTTCCTTCTCCATGCATTTGCGAGCACCGTTCTTGGGACAGGAAAGGTTCAAGGCGTGGTCTTCGAGACGAAATCCGGTCCCATAGTCATTCGCTGTAAAACAGTAATCGATTGCACCGGGGACGGCGACGTGGCGGCCCGGGCAGGAGCGCGGTACGAAATAGGCCGGCAGGAGGATGGGATGGTACAGCCCATGACGCTCATGTTTACCATTGCAGCGTTTGATCACGAGGCGTTCGCTGCTTACGCTCGGCTTCATCCCGATCAATGGAGAGGCGTTCATGGGCTCTGGGACCTGGTCCGCCGCGCCACCGAGGCAGGAGAGCTCGATCTGCCCCGGGAGGATATTCTTTTCTTTGCCACACCTCACGAAAATGAGGTGTCAGTGAACAGCACGAGGGTTGTCAATGTTCTCGGGACGGACATATGGGACTTGACCTATGCCGAATGGCAGGGCCGCAGGCAGATGCGGCAAATAGCCGCCTTCCTCAGGAAATATGTGCCCGGGTTTGACAAGTCCTACGTCCTCCGCAGCGGTATGACCGTGGGGGTGAGGGAGACCCGGAGGATCGTGGGCGAGTATGTCCTTACAGGCGACGACGTGTTAGGAGCCAGAAAATTCCATGATGTAATAGCCCAGGGCGCCTACCCGATTGATATTCATAATCCTTCCGGCAGAGGAACTGTTCTGAAAAGGGTCCCCCCCGGCCAGGCCTATGACATCCCTCTCCGATGTCTCATACCCAGGGAGCTGGAGAATGTTCTCGTCGCAGGCAGATGCATATCCGGTACCCATGAAGCCCTTTCTTCCTACCGCGTCATGCCTATTTCCATGGCAACCGGACAAGCCGCGGGTGTGTGTGCCGCACTGTCCGTCCGTTATGGCCTGCCCCCTCGTCTAGTGCCGGCTGCAGGAGTGCAGGACGAGCTCAGACGCCAGGGGGCCGTGCTGACCCGGTAGCAGGGTATAAAAAGAACCGGTAAATGATTTTGAATATGCCTCCATAAGCGCCTTTAATGACAAAAGAACACCCGCATGCTTGTGTCCATTGCGGGCAGAGCATGCGGGCAGAGAAACGCCCCGAGAAGATCGGGAGAGAACTATCCTTCCTCGTTCTTCTCTCTCGCGTAGGCCTTCATTTCGTCCAGGTTCTCCTCGGTGAAGCCCTCCCAGGCAAAAGGAAAAAGTGCGTTGTTCTGAAACATGGGCTCCTCGGAGATGGGGTACCGGGCGAAGGTATGATATTTTTCGAACATTTCCGTATGGGGGATGGGTGTGTATTCAGCCAGATTCACCTTGATTCCCAGGCTCGCCGCGTAATCAATAGTTTTCTTCACATCCTCCCATTTTTGAAGCGGAAGGCCGGTCAGCACGTAAGCCTGGATCACCTTTCGCGGAAACCCGGCATTCAGCAGATGGCGCAAGGCCGGCTCGAAGCTACCGGCAGTCACTTTCCCGCCCGTTGCCTCCTGCGCTACCGGATCTATTGTCTCCAGTCCCAGCCTCACCTCCTGGAAATGTGCTTTTTTCAGGAGTATCGCGGTTTCCGCGTCGATGAGAGATGCATTCAGTGCATTTGGGTTGTAGATCGAGAGCGCAAAGGGAAGACGACTGATTCCCAGAAGAAGCTCCTTCACAGACCCGTCCCTGATCGACAGGAAGTTGTCGTCATAAAGCGCGAATCTCGAAATTTCACGGCTGTTCCAGTACATGATCTCCTTCAAAACGCTCTTCGGATCCCTCCTGACAACCCGTGGATAAAGGTAGGAAGACGCACAATACGTGCACCGGTATATACACCCGAAAGACGTGAGAAGGGGCACGAATTGCCTCTGCCGATAGAGGTCGAAGGCGGCATACGGCATCCTGTCGAGTTCGAAGCTCTGCGGTTTCGACCGGAGAGTCAGAGAAAAACTCTCTTCAATAAATGAGTAGAAGGTAGTCATGTCCCCGTTTCCAACGATCAGGTCAGCCCCTTCCATATGATTCCTCGCGTGTTCATAACAAAGGGACGCGTAAATGCCCCCTACCACTATCTTCGCCGACGGAAACATGTCTCTCACCAGTCGCACGATTTCTCTGGCTCCCTGATACCAGTACGTCATGATGCAGGTCACGAGCACCAGGTCAGGCGTTGCCATCCCACACAGCATTGTCCTCACTTCTTCTCTCGAGATGCCGTATCGCCTGTACCTCTTCCCCGTTCCTTTCGTAGCCTCGGGACTTTCGACCCTTTCTTTGATGAAGGGAGCCCTCCCATCCTCCCGCCTCTTCTCCTCCTTTTCCCGCAGGCAGTCAAGCAGGGTCACGCGCATCCCGTTCTCGCGCAGGACCCCGCCCACATACAGAAGGCCCAGCGGGGTCGACCAGAAGCTGTAAGCCGAGACATCATAGATGTAAGGGTTGATCAAGAGAACTTGCAAAGGCTTTTTCATGTCTTATTATCCTATAGTGGAGGCGGTGGGTTCGAACACGCGAAACCCAAACGTTTCACGTGAAACCTTGTCAGCATCGGGGCAACGCTCCTCACTTCGTGCTTCGCGCCCTTCCCTTGCGGCCGAGCGCGAATATCTTTATGGCGAGCAGACCGAACACGAACCCCCCGATGTGCGCAAACCAGGCTACACCTTGGCCGTGTGAGAAGATGATCTGAAGGAAGAACCAGACAGTCAGGAGCACCATGGCCGGTATCTCGACGGTGGTGATGAAGATGAAGATGAATATCAGCGTCTTTACCCTCGCCTTCGGGAACAGCAGCAGGTAAGCACCAAGCACCCCGGAAACCGCTCCGCTGGCCCCAATCATTGGGATGTGGGAAGTCGGATCGAAGGAGAACTGAACAAGGGCGGCAACCAGCCCTGAAACGAGGTAAAACACAAGAAATCTAAAATGACCGATGGAATCCTCAACATTGTTGCCGAAAACCCACAGATACATCATGTTTCCGATAATGTGCAGAAATCCGCCATGAAGAAACATAGAGGTGAAAATGGTCAGAAAATTGTACGGTAGGAGTTCAGGTTTGGACGTAAACGAAACCAGTAGCTCTTTCGGGATAAGGGCATATCTGTACACAAGGCTTTGTTCCGATCCCTCGGAAAGCGTCAACGACCACAAGAAGACCAATGTGTTTACAACAAATAGTGTTATTGTTATAATGGGAAACGTGCGAGTTGGCACGTTGTCCTTGAGCGGTATCATGTCAATGTATTACCACGCAGTTTTAATCATGTCAAAAGAGCATGGGGTGGTGTGAGGCATGCCGGAATTAAGAAAAGATCCTATTATCGATAGATGGGTTATTATTTCCTCCGAACGGGGCCAAAGGCCGGTCTTCCTTGCGGAACAGGCCGAACCGCCGAAGCCCGGCGCCATATGTCCGCTGTGTCCCGGAAACGAATCGATGACTCCCCCTGAGGTTTTTGCTATCCGCCCTGTCTCGGTGTCTTCCCCGCCCAACAGTCCCAATTGGCTCTTAAGGGTCGTTCCCAACAAGTTTCCTGCACTCCGAATAGAAGGGGACCTTAACAAGCAGGGGGTCGGTCTCTATGACAAGATGAACGGCGTCGGGGCCCACGAGGTGATTGTAGAAACGCCCATACACAGCCAGACGCTCAGCAGCATGGACGTCCCCTCTGTGCAAAATGTTTTTCTTGCTTATCAGGAGAGAACGACCGACCTGCTCCGGGACAAAAGGTTCAAATTTATCATGATATTCAAGAACCAGGGCTCTATGGCAGGCGCCTCCCTCGCCCACTCCCATTCCCAGCTCATCGCCCTTCCTATTATTCCGAAACGCCTTTCCGAAGAAATAACCGGTGCGCTCAGCTATTACAAGTACCGGGATCGATGCGTCTTTTGCGATATCATCGCCCAGGAGTCGGAGGAGAGGCAAAGGATCATTTATGAGAATGACCATTTTATCGCCATCTCTCCCTTTGCTTCCCGTTTTCCATTTGAGACCTGGATCCTGCCCAAGCGACACGAGGAATCCTTCCTTTATTCAGGGGCAGACAATTATTACTCCGTTGCCGACGCCCTTTTAACCATACTAAAGAAACACGAAAAGATACTCAATTCTCCGCCGTACAACTACATGATCCACACCACGCCCGTGGAACTCACCAACGCGCCTTATTACCATTGGCATATTGAGGTTATCCCCAGACTGACCAAATTGGCGGGTTTCGAATGGGGAACCGGCTTTTACATCAACCCGACACCCCCGGAAGAAGCGACCATATTTCTACAAGAGGCGGACGTTTAGGAGGGAAACATGAAAATTCTATTGGCGTCTTCCGAAGTATTCCCTTTCGCAAAGACAGGAGGACTCGCCGATGTCGCAGGTGCCCTTCCAAAGGCACTTCAGAAGATCGGCGTGGAAGTGCGCATTATCACACCCAAGTACAAGGGTGTTGAGGAAAAAGGATTTCCGGTTATGTACACCGGTCACCGCATTTCCTGTCCTGTCTCGCACAAGGCTGTTGATGCCGAAATAGCGGAAAGCCGATACAACGGAATACCCGTCTATCTCGTGGACAAAGACGAGTACTATTACAGGGACAGTCTTTATAGCACCCAGGATGGCGATTACATCGATAACGCCGAGCGCTTCGTCTTCTTTTCGAAAAGCATTATTGAAGCGGTAAGGGCCACGGGTTTTTATCCCGACGTGATCCACTGTAACGATTGGCAAACAGCACTCGTTCCCGTTTTTCTGAAAACCCTTTACCGTCACGATCCGGAGCTATCGAGAATCGCAACGCTTCTCACGATCCATAATCTGGGATATCAGGGGCTTTTTTGGCACCTTGACTGGCACCTCCTCAACATTGGCTGGGAATACTTTACTCCCAGCTTTCTTGAGTTTTACGGAAAAATCAATTTTCTGAAGGGTGGCATAGTCTTTTCAGATATCATCAATACGGTGAGCAAAAAATATAGCGAGGAGATCCAGACACCCGAATTTGGTGCAGGGCTCGACGGAATTTTGCGCACGAGAGAGGATGACCTCTACGGCATTGTAAACGGCATAGACTACGACGAGTGGGACCCGAAGAGAGACGCTTATATACCGGCCAACTACGATGTGCAGCATCTGGAACATAAGAGGACCTGCAAGAAGGCCTTGCAGAAGGCCTTCGGGCTGCCTGCCGACGAGAATATCCCGGTAATCTCAAGCATTTCCCGCCTGGCAGCACAGAAAGGTTTCGATCTTGTGTCAGACGGACTCGAGCGCTTGCTCTCCCTCGGCGTTCAGTATATCCTTCTCGGTACAGGCGAACGGAAGTATCATGAACTCCTCGCCGATCTCGCGCAAAAACATTCCGACGCTTTCGCCCTGAAAATCGCCTACGACAATGCGCTTGCCCACCTTATCGAGGCGGGCTCGGACATGTTTCTTATGCCTTCCCGCTACGAGCCTTGCGGGTTGAATCAGCTTTATAGTCTTAGATACGGCACAGTACCCATAGTCCGTGCAGTAGGCGGTCTCGACGATACTATAAAGGACAACCCTGATGGGTCCGAGTCACGCACGGGATTCAAATTTTACGAATATACCGCCGAAGCGATGGTTCAATCCATCGAACGGGCTCTTGCCGCACATCGAAACAACCAGGAATGGATCTCCCTCATAAAGAGGTGCATGGAACAGGACTTCTCATGGGAAAAATCGGCAGAGGAATACCGCAGCCTGTACGACACAGCCGTGAAACGACATGAATTTCGTTAGCCTTCTCGGCAAAGTAATCGAAATCTCTCACTCGAACCTCGAAATCGCGTCCCGGATAGATGCCATTCTCAACATCGTTTCCTCCGAGATGCACTTTGAGGAAGTACTCGTTTACACCCTTGACAAGGATAAAAGGCTGTCCTGCAAGTTCATGAACCGCAATAGTAAGCTTTTTCGTCTCCTTAGCGAATATCGCTGTCATATGGGAGAGGGAGTGGTCGGAACCGTTGCGCAGAAAAGATCTCCTCAGTTCCACACTTTGGACGACATACCTTCCCGTTTCGGCTGCCTCTTCTATTCCCGGCTTGACGACGTCCTCCCGCGCTACAGTGTTTTTGCCTTCCTTCCCTTGTCAGATGACAGCTTCCTTTACGGTGTCCTCCTTCTTGCCTCTCTCTCCAAGAAAAGTGTAAACGGCACGGAGAAGATACTCCTGTCCATTCTTTCAAGGGAGCTTGGCGGCATACTTCGCACCTCTGAGCTTTTGCTCTCCTCCAAGAAGCGAATCAGCGAACTTGCCACGCTCTCCGACCTTGGACGGGTACTCACCTCAACAATGGAGCCTCACGCTATTCTCGAAAACATTGCCCTCATTACCGCTAAGGCTCTTAATGCGTGGTTCGCCACAATAAAACTTGACCTCGCGTTTCTCAAGTTTAACGGTCAACGCTTTACTTCCGGAGCCATAGAGCCTTCGGTCGAGGCACTTGTCCTCAACCTCGAAAACCAGGCATTACACCTCCGAAAGGGTGTCACCCGTACCGATTCAGGCCCTCGGTCGAAGAACGGTACCTCCTCCCTTGCCCTCTTCTCTGCGCCAATCATCGCAAAAGATCGCATTCTCGGTACCATTACTCTTGGGAGAAAGAAGGGGCGGGGTGACCTGGCAGACGACCACGAAGACCAGTACTTGCTCAACACCATTGCCAACTACATTTCCAGCGGTCTTGAAAACACTCTGCTGAATCTGAAGCTCAGGGACGCCCTGCGCGAGCTGGGTGATGCCCAGCGCCGACTTATCGAGAACGAAAAGCTGAGAAGCCTCGGCGAGATGACTGCCAATATTGCCCACGAGATCAAGAATCCCCTCGTGGTCATCGGAGGCTTCACAAAGAGACTTGCCAAGAAGAATCATCTCGACGAGAATGAAAGCCGGTACATCGATATCATCACCAAAGAAGTGGCGCGTCTCGAATCCATACTCACCGAGGTCCTCAATTACGTCAAGGAGACCCCGCTCCTTTTTGAGCTCTGTGATCTTAACAGTCTGCTGGATGAGTTGCTCTACCTGCTCACCTCAGACAAGAACTGGTCAAACATCACCATTATCAGGCAGTATGAGAAGGATTTGCCGCTTACTCTTTGCGACGTACAGCAGATCAAGCAGGTCTTCCTTAATATTTTTATAAACTCCTACGAAGCTATGCGTGGGAAAGGCACCATAGCCATAGCCACCGAAAGCACCACGTTCCAGGACAAGCCGTTTCTTGCCGTCTCCATACGGGACACCGGAGGCGGAATACAGCCAGGATCTCTCGACAACATTTTTAATCCTTTTTTTACGACAAAAGAGAGGGGCAGTGGTCTCGGCCTCGCCATATCGAACAAGATCGTCACGCACCACGGAGGCGCGGTAGAAGTAAAGAACAAGCCGGGCGAAGGGGCCACGTTTATCGTCTATCTCCCGGCAAAGAACACACCAACCAAAGAGGGGTGAGGTATTATGGAACCAAAGAAAATTCTGCTCGTGGACGATGAGGAGCACATCAGGCTCCTCTTTAAAGAGGAACTCGAAGACGAGGGATATATAATCGACGTAGCATCGAACGGTTTTGAGGCACTCGACAAGGTAAAGGAAGCCTGCTTCGACCTCATCGTCCTCGACATCAAAATGCCCGGGATGGACGGCATTCAAACCCTCAATGAGATCAAGAAGATCAATAAGGACCAGCGTGTCATCCTGTGCTCCGCTTACGGTGAGTACAAACAGGACTTTTCGAGCTGGGTGTCGGACGCCTACGTCGTGAAATCGGCAGATACGCGTGAATTGAAAGATACCATAAAGAATATTCTCGGGGTGCAGCATGAGTAGGGTGAGAAAAGCCATAATACCGGCAGGCGGTTTCGGTACCAGGATGTTGCCTGCAACAAAGGTTGTGCCGAAAGAGCTTCTTCCTGTGGTCGACAAGCCCCTCATACAGTTCATAGTGGAGGAGATCGCAGGCTCAGGCATCGAAGAGGTCATTCTTATTACAGGACGTGAAAAGGGATCCATAGAGGATCATTTCGATAGCTTCACGGAACTCGAGCTTTTCCTCGAGAAAAAGAAAAAACATGACCTTCTCGCCATCCTTAAGGCTCTGTCGGGCATGGTCCGCATCGTCTCCATCAGGCAATCCTACCCCATGGGCCTCGGACACGCAGTCCTTTGCGCAAGAAGTCTCATTAATGACGAGCCTTTTGCGGTCCTCCTGCCTGACGACCTCATTATCGCGCCCACGCCGTGTATAGGTCAACTCGTTGATGTGTATGACGAGTTCGGCAGTCCTGTCATCGCCGTCCAGGCCGTGCCCGAGGACAGTGTCACGCAGTATGGAATCATAAAGCCCGAACCCGTGAGGGACCGGCTTTACGAGATAAAGGACATGATCGAAAAACCACCCCTCGCGCACGCACCCAGTAATCTCGCTATCATAGGCCGTTATGTTCTCCCTCCCGAGATATTTGCTATTCTCGGCACAACCCAGGCAGGTATAGGTGGCGAGATCCAGCTTACTGACGCCATCAGGCAACTTCTTGATACCATGCCGATTTTCGGCCTGCAATACCAGGGCACCCGTTTCGACGCCGGCAATAAGGCGGGCTTCATAAAAGCGAATCTCTTTCTCGGCCTCCAGCATCCGGAGGTGAGAGACGAACTCGCTGCCTTCATATCCACCCTTGACGGGAAGCAATTTATGAAATAGGATATTGCTGGAAGTGGGGGTGTGGCTCAGTTGGGAGAGCGTCGCGTTCGCAACGCGAAGGTCGCGGGTTCGAATCCCGCCATCTCCACCAATTTCAGTTGATAATCAGGGCTTTTTAGCACCCTCGTTCCCCTTCAGTGACAGTCTGGTGACAGTCTCCCTCTTCTTCAGTGACATCAAAGAAAGATCGATCCTCAAGCTTTCAAGCTCGTGATGCGCGTACTTCTCGGTCATCTTCGTAGAGCTATGCCCTAGTAACTTGCTGATCTTGTTCAGCGGCACGTTCTGGTTGACCAGCTGAGAAGCAAAGCTGTGCCGGCTTGCGTCGTATAGCCTCAGTTCGTCACTTATTTTGCCCTTCTCTCTTACCTTCTCCCACACTCCCAGAATGCCTTGCATCGTGTAAGGGTTTCCGGTTCGAGGATTGATAAACAAGAAAGCCTCCGGGAGAGATGCTTGTACCCTGCTCTTAACGAAATCTAAGCTTTCCGGATGAATCGCCACAACATAGGGCTTCGACTTCTTTCCCTTTCGTTTCTCGCGGTACTCGTTCTTTGAAAACGTCGCATGAATCGTTATGGACTCGGTTTCAAGGTCCACGTCCTTGCACTTAATCGCCCGGGCCTCTCCCGGCCTGCATCCATGAAGCATAAGAAAACCGATAATGGGCTTATCCTCGTCTGCTACGAGCTCATAAAGCGTAACCTGGTCCGTTGCGTGGACCCAATTAATCGGCGCGTCTGGTACTTCGACCTCAGGGAATGCAGGAACCTTGCTGATTATCTCAAGATCGTTCTTCAGGTAGTTCATAAACACCTTAAAAAGGTCCATGTTGTTCTTTAGCGTCTTTTCCTTCCAGGAATATTTCTCCTGACAGTCTTTCATGTAGTCGATAATGTGAACCTTCCGGATATCCCGCACGTCCTGTCTCTTAAAGAACGCTTTCGCGATTCTCACCATCCGCCTGTAATCCTTCTTGTAGGAGGGTGCCACGGTTGCAATTTTGTCTCTCTCGAACGTGTCAAGCAGGTTCTCCGCCCAGAACTTCGAGGCCTCCGCCGTAACATACCTTGTCGGGTCAAACGAATGGTCTTCGAGCTCGCTTTCGATCCGCTCGCGGATCTTCTCAGCCCTGTCATAGCTGTCTAGCACTTGTCCTGTTGTATCGCTGAAAACTCTGATCCTCTCGCCTTTCCAGGGCAAATCAACATAGAATCTCTTAGGGACTGTTTGATGTTCAAAGCACAGAAACCCAAGTTTCGGAACCTCAGTGAAGGGCTCGGCACATATGGGACACTTACCCTTAGCGCGGACATGACCGACCATCTTCGCCTCCTGTCGTTTTTCCAACAGGATACGGAGAGCCTTAATTTCTGTCAATGTCGGCCGCTCAATTGTTCCGATCATTCGGTTTTGCTCTTGTCTTGTTCGATTTGTTCACCGTTTCCCTACTCAGCAGGACCCGCCACATGCTGATCATCACTGAGTGCTGTTCTCACCTCCTTTTACCTCTTCCGTCTTTGTTGCTATCTGCCCGAATACGGCTATTCTCCTAGTGAAGATCTCAGCCGCCTTCTCCGGGCTC
>MVRP01000082.1 GCA_002067405.1 Syntrophorhabdaceae bacterium PtaU1.Bin034
GTATAGAGACGAATTTATTTTTGATCCCAAATTGAGGGAATTCCAGCATAAGGTCAAGCTCGTAGAGGATAAGGACGCAACCAGGAACTTTTTTCCCGGCTACAAGACGCCGAGTACCGTCGAATTCATCATGAAGGACGGAACTCGATATACCAAAACAGTTGAGTATCCGAAAGGCGAGCCTGAAAACCCGTTCACGAAACAGGACCATATCAATAAACTGACGAACATGGCTCTATGGGCGGGGATAGGGCAAGGGCAGATCGACGAGCTGATCCGGGCGATCGATGCGTTTGACAGCATAGGCAACATTTCAGAATTTACCAGATTGTTAGTCCCGTAAATAAGGTGAATATCTCACATTAAGGAGAATAAAATGAACCACGCAGTATGGAAAAGACTTTTTTGCTGCCTGATCGTTTCGTTGGTTTTCATCGGTAGCGCTGTTTGCATTTCCGCGGCTGCGGAAAAGAAGTATCCATCCTCTCCTATAAATATCTACGGTCCTTTCGCAGCCGGAGGACCTGTGGATACGATCAACCGTGTGTTTGCCAAAAAACTCGAGGCATATTTCGGACACGGCGCAGTCGTAGTCCCACAAAACAAACCGGGAGGAGGAGGCTCTATTTTAGCCTCATACATAGCCAAAAGCGCCCGTCCCGACGGTTACACTCTTGCAAATATAAGCGGCCATCATATATGTGTTCCTATCCTGCTCGGGACCGGATCATATTCGCTAAAAGATTTCACCATAATCGGCCAGCTGGTCGTATTCCCCTCCGTTCTTGTGGTTCCCGCAGATTCGCCGTGGAAGACCTTTCAGCAATTTATGGATTATGCAAAAACACACCCCGTAAAATACGGGCATCCGGGCAATGCATCAACCATCTTTCTGCGGGTAGAAAACTTTATTAAGCACTTTGACCTGAAGATGGAAGGCATTCCATTGAAAGGCGATTCGGAAACGGCAACAGCGGTGCTCGGAAAACATGTGGCTGTGGGGGCCATGTCTGCAGGGACGGCAAAGGGCCTTATGGCGGCCGGAAAAGTGAGAGTTCTTTTCAGCTTTGACAAGCCCACCAGCTTCGGCCTTCCTGCCGATACACCGCATCTCGCCGGTGTTCTTCGCGGAGCTGCCTATACGGACATAGAACCCGGTCAGGTGCTTGCCGTCAACAGCAAAACCCCTCCTGCAATCATCCGGACCCTGGAGGACGCCTGGAAAGAAATAATGAAGGATCCGGAGTTCCAGAAAACAGTAGCGGACCTCAACCTTGGTCTCGGGTACATGGATGGCAAGACTTTTACTGCAAAACTACCGGCCAATATGGCAGTGCTCAAAGAGATGCTGCAGAAATCAGGGCAGCTCAAATAGGTTTTTGCTTTCAGAAAAGGAGCATGCAATGAAAATCAGCAAGGTGGAGATAATCCCTATAGATATTCCCTACAAGACGCCGTTTCGCGTTTCTTATGGGGGCGTTACCTCCGGGAGCCAGATCATACTGAGAATAGTGACTGATGAGGGCGTTGACGGTGTGGGAAGCAGCATCGGCTTTCCAAAAGTAGGCCTCAACCGGGAGGCCGCCATGGCCCAGATGAAGGGTATTGCCTCAGGTCTTCTCTTGGGTCAGGATCCCTGCAATACGGAGGCGATCTTGAGCCGGCTCGACGTGGTGCTTCCCGGACATTGGCGAATAAAGGCGCACATCGATTATGCGTTATACGATCTCAAAGGCAAAATACTCAATGTTCCGGTCTATCAGTTGCTGGGTGGACTCTGTAGGGAGAAGATTCCACTGGAATGGATCGTCATGATGGATGAACCCGAGGCGCAGGCCGAAATGGCGGTGAAATATCTCGCAGCCGGGTTTCACAGCATCAAAATGCATGTGGGCGGCGACCCGAAATTGGCGGTCAAGCGGTTCAAAACCGTCCGTGAGGCAGTTGGCCCTGATGTCCCCATTTCGATAGATATGGCGAGTGCCACGGGAACGCCGAGCCACTGTAACGTCCACGATGCATTGCGGGTTATCGAAGCCATTGATAAATATGACCTTCACTATGCAGAACAACCTGTCACCACTCATGATATAGACGGTTTTCGAGCCATAAGGAGCCGGACGAAGGTGCCTATTGCGGCTGACGCAAGCGCTGATTCGGTCGGCGAAGCCTATAAGGTGATAAAGCAAGAAGCGGCCGATATCTTTCATGCGCTTATGGGAAGAATCGGGGGTTTCAGAAAATCGCTGCAGTTTGCCAACCTGGTTGACGCCGCAAGCCTCGATTATGCCATATGTGTCCTGGGAAACGGCATTGAACACGCCGCCGGTGCCCACTTTGCCGTATCCCGTGCAAAAAGAGAAAGGATTCTGGATGAGCTCGGCCTTGTTTTCTACCTGTACGGGGGGACGGAAACAAAAGAAATTACCGCGGATGTTACAAAAGAAATAAACGGCGCCATAGAAAAGGGTTATTTGTATCCGCCGAAAGGGCCGGGGTTGGGCATCGAGCTTGACCAGGGTATGGTCGATCGATACCGCGCACCGGACACCAATAAAATTGTGGTGCAGCAATAGATGAGGCTCAGGCCGTCGGATTGAAGATGGCCGGAGGACGTTGCCGGAGGAAAAACATGGCTGTAGATCTACGGGAAAAACATAGACGCTACAAAATAATCAGGGAAAGGATGTCGGCTCAGGGGCTTGATGCGTTGATTGTGATCAACAGCGCCCAGATAAATGAAAAGGGGTTCGTGAAATACCTGACGAACTACCGGAGCATTCTTTATAACTGCGTCGTTATCTTTCCTCTCGACGGCGAGGCCCGGTTATTGGTGCCGAGCCCCGTACAGAAATATTGGGCAGGGCTTCTCGGATGGATCCCCCGTGTAGAGAACCAGGTTCCCAACCTCGATGAGAGCCTGTCGGGAAGCATCAGGAAAATGGGATTATCAAAGGCGAAGCTGGGCCTTATCAACCGCAGAATCATGCCGGCCCAGACTTATCTGACGTTGGTAAAAGAGTTTCCCGATGCATCGATAACCGATGCAACTGCGATAATTGAAGAAACGCGGATGGTGAAGAGCGCAGACGAGCAGGCGTCGGTAAGAACCACTGCCGGCCTTGCCGACCTTTCCTTCAGGGTGCTCGCCGGAACTCTCAAGCCGGGTGTTACCGAGTGTGATGTCGTTGCCGAGGTTGACCGGAGACTTATCAAAGAGGGAGCCGAAGACATTTTTCATCTGGTCTCATCTGAACCGGGCAGCCTGTTTCCTTACGCACCCTCCGCACGCGTAATCGAGAAGGGTGATACCGTCATGTTCAACACGGAGCTGTCGGGACCGGGTGGCTACTGGATCCAGATGATACGAACGGTGTTCGTCGGTAAGCCAAAACCTGATGCTGAACGAATGTACGATGTCCTGGTTGAAATCACGTCAAAGATTCCGGGCCAACTGAAGGCAGGAAGAAGGGTCGGTGATGTGGCGGAATGGGTACGGCAAGAGATACTCGCTGCAGGCTTCGAAACAGGGGTAAATTTTGGCCACTGTTTGGGCCTGGACGTTGTTGAACGGCCCATTGTTCATGTTAACGAGGAAACAACGCTCGAGCCGGGAATGGTAATGACGGTTCATCCCCAGCTTGTTTCTCAGGACAAGGGAACATCCGTATGGCTGGGCGACACGTATCTTATTACCGAAGGCCCGGCGGAAATACTCACAAAAGTAGATCCGGCGGAAGTGAAAATAATCCCGTGCTGATTGTGACGGCTCTATAGAGAAACCTGCATCAAGCGTAAAGCGGTGGTAGGGTTGAAAGCGTAAAGAGGTAGAACATGAGAAGGCACCAGCTTTGGGCGTCCGTCTTTTGGCTGGCACTGGGTGTGTTTGTTTGCCTTTATTCTTATTGGCGTGGCTTAGGTCATATTAGAAACCCCGGACCCGGCTTGTTTCCGTTTTGCCTTGGAATAGCCTTTTTCATCATATCGGGTGTTATCCTCATCCAAATTCTTATTAAAGGCGAGGTGAGTGAGACCGAAAAAGAAAAAGAGGGCGGCAATTTTCTCAACGTAATTGTCGCATTAGTCGTTCTGTTTGCCTATGCACTTCTCCTTGAAGTGATAGGCTACATACTGATCACGTTAGCAGCAATGGCTGTCCTGTTCAGGATCGGAGGTTATAAGAAAACAATTCCGATACTGGGCTACTCGGCTGCGATCGCAGTCTTCACCTACTTGTTTTTCACATATCTTGGGGTGCAGTTGCCACCCGGGGTCCTCCGGCTCCCGGGTCTTTACTGAGAGGAAAGGGAGATGCGATGGATATCATAAGCGGGCTTCTCGGGGGCTTTCAGACTATTCTGCAGCCTGCAAATTTTTTGTACTGTTTCATAGGTGTTTTTATTGGGACCCTTATCGGCGTGCTTCCCGGTATCGGCCCCATTGGTGCAATGTCGATTCTTTTGCCCACCACCTTCGGCCTGTCTCCTGCTGCATCGATTATCATGCTCGCCGGCATCTACTACGGATCGATGTATGGCGGCTCTACCACCTCGATTCTGGTCAATATTCCCGGGGAAGCCGCCTCCGTTATTACCTGTCTTGACGGTTATGAAATGGCAAAGCAGGGCAGGGCGGGTCCTGCCCTCGGCATATCGGCCTTCGGCTCCTTCATCGGAGGGACCTTCAGTGTCATGTGCCTCATGTTTCTTGTCGCTCCTCTCGCTGAAGTTGCTTTGAAATTCGGCCCGGCGGAATTCACTGCTTTAATGTGTCTGAGCATGACGGTTCTCACCTATCTTGCGAGTCGTTCCATGCTCCGCGCTCTTTTGATGGTAGTGGCAGGATTGCTGGTAGGCACGATCGGCAACGATCCCATTACCGCTATTCCCCGCTTCACCTTCGGTTCGGCCTATCTTCTTGATGGGATTGGCCTTGTCTCTGTAGCCATGGGCCTTTTTGGCATCTCCGAGGTTCTTCTTAATATAGAGAACCCCGAGAAAAGAATAATGCTTAAGACCAAAATCAAGAACATCCTTCCCAACCGGGAAGATTGGAAACGCAGTTATGGACCCATTGGCCGAGGTTCGATACTTGGCTTTGTGCTGGGCATTCTCCCCGGAGGAGGGGGGATTATTGCCTCTTTTCTTTCGTATACCATGGAGAAGAAGCTTTCCAAACACCCGGAGGGGTTCGGCAAAGGATCGATAGAAGGTGTCGCCGGCCCCGAAACTGCCAATAATTCTGCCTCAGGCGGCGGGTTTGTCCCCCTCCTTGCCCTTGGTATTCCCCCGAACGCCATCATGGGCCTTCTTTTGGGCGCCCTCATTATCCATGGAATCAGTCCGGGGCCTCTGCTTGTCGCCGAACATCCGGAGATATTCTGGGGGGTTATTGCAAGTATGTACATCGGTAATGTAATGCTTGTTCTTCTCAACCTCCCTCTGATAAGTCTTTGGGTCAGGGTTTTAAAAGTGCCTTATCGAATACTCATGCCTGTCATTCTCCTCTGCTGCCTTATAGGCGCTTATGCTTCAAACAACATGGCCCTCGATATTGTCGCCATGCTTATCTTCGGGATCCTGGGCTACGCTCTCCGGAAGCTGGACTACGAGCCGGCACCGTTTCTTCTCGCCATGGTCCTTGGCCCTATTCTGGAGACGAACTTCAGGAACGCCTTGAAAATGTCGGACGGAAGTCTCTTGATCTTTGTTCAAAAACCAATTTCTGCGGTTATTTTAGGTATTTGCGTTCTTCTCTTTCTTTCAACCGGTCTTTCCTCATACCGGAAAACGAAGACGAGAATCATAGAAGGGGGAGAAAACAACACATAATATTCCTGTCTTTCTTCGTCGGAATGGTTACTGCAAGTGAGTGAACTGTTTATTGCTGTGTAAAAGGAACGATTGCCGGAGGACCGTTGAGCTTGAGGATAACAGGAAGGAGATCGCCGGTGGTAACGTGGAATATAGACTAAATCGAAAGTCATAATCTCAGACGGAGATGCATGGAGGTAACGGATGAAGAAAACCTTGGAAAAATTGGCGTTACTGATTCTTCTTACCCTCTCTTTTCTTGCCCCTGTTGTTGTCCTCGCTGCGGGAGACGACGTACCCAGGATCAGCATACAGGAACTGAAAAAGATGATGGACAACAAGATTGACGTCGTCATTCTCGACGCCCAGCCGAAACGCGCTTACGACAAGGGACATATCAAGGGCGCTATCTCCTTTCCCTGGGCGCTGAAATTGAATGAAGAGCAAATCGCAGCCCTGCCCAAGGGGAAGCCGATCATCGTGTACTGCGACTGCGGTCCGGGAGAAACGGATAGCGTGAGTGTTGCCGAACGGTTGCTCGATCTGGGGTTTAATGACGTGAAAGTACTACAGGATCCTTCGATACGGGGATGGAAAGAAGCAGGTTTCCCCATAGAATAAAATGGGCCGTCACCGGACGGAGGTATTGAAAGGAGGCATGACAAATTGGATCAACGACATTCATTGCCAGCGATGCTTCTGGTCTTTCTTCTCCTGTTTCTGCCGTATTTCCCCCTCTATGCAGCGGAGCAGGGTTACGCTGGTTCCAAGGCCTGTCTCACGTGCCACGACAATCTCTCACGCGACTGGCCTCAAAGCAGGCACGCGCGGGCCTTTGACAGCCTGAAGAAATCAGGCCAGGAAAATCTGCCCGGCTGTGTCCGGTGCCACGTCACCGGCTACGGCCTGACAGGCGGCTTTATTGATCAGGAGCTCACCCCGGGACTTGCAGGGGTACAGTGCGAAGAGTGCCACGGGGCTGGTAAGGCTCACGTGACGGCGCCTGACAGGCACCGGCTGGTTGCCAAGCCGCAGGCCGAAACCTGCCGACGATGCCACACCAGCGGGCAGGACCCAAACTTTGACTACGCCGGGAAAGTACGAGGAGTCCATAAAACCACCGGCATTGTACGCACGACAGAGAGAAAAAGCATCCTTACTGCCACCCCTGCCCTTGTCGATCTGGGTATGGTCGACGAAGGCATTCCGGCGCGTGCGACCGTTACCGTCCAGAATAACAGCGATACCACGGTCGTCATCACCGATTTACGCACCAATTGAGCATGCACCGAGAGTGTGCTCGGGAAGCACACCTTGGCCCCTCACGAGAAAACATCGCTCACCATCATTTTTAATACGGCGGGTCTTCCGGGTCCATTTCGTAAGACCGCGACATTGGGTATCAAAACCCCGGATCAGGGGGAGCTGGAAGTGACTATCCAGGGCACCGTGAAGGAAGCACCGTCTGCGAAGATCAAGGTGACCCCGAGACGCATCGATCTGGGCGGCGTAGTGGAAGGCACTGCGGTGCGGCGGAAGGTGACGGTCACGAATACGGGGATACTGCCGCTTACCATAACCCGGATCTTTATGAAGAGCACCGGTGTTGCGGTGCATGCAGCGTCGGCCCAACAACCGGTCATCGTTCCTGCGGGCAGTGAGCAGACGATAGAATGCGTCATCACCGCAGGCAAACCGAAAGGGCAGTACCAGGACTCGATGATACTGGAGTCCAACGCAAAAAACGCGACGAAGGGAGGGTACGTGATCATGGTGCGTAACGACGGCGGATAGGTGCGTCCGGTTGGATCAACCTGGATACAGTGAAAGGAATCAAAGAGGAGGTATTATATGAAACAACGAATCAATGTGTTGCTGGCAGTCATGGCGGCAGCGGGCTTTATGATGGCCCTTTGCGCGGTGCCCGAGACCCACGCTGCGGTAACGCTGGAAGTGATGAACCCCCGCGGTGAGATCGAGGCGTTGCCGAGCCTCGCACCCTCGGCCCGGATTGCAGACCTGGCAGGGAAGAAGATCGGCATTTACTGGATAGGGAAACAGGGCGGAAACAACTTTTGGGATGAAATTGAAGTGCTGATCAAGGCGAAGTTTCCCCAGACGCAGGTTGTCCGCTACAGCGGTCCTTTTGACCTCGGGCCCGATATGGCCGGCAAAATCGCAAAGGAGTGTGACGCCTTTATCTACGGCGTCGGTGACTGAGGCTCATGCACATGGGCCGGCGTGTCCGGCCTTATAAGATTGGAAAAGCTCGGCAAACCGGGAGTTTACCTTGTTACCGACAACTTCGGTGAAGACGCGAGATTGTCGGCCGAAGATAACTTAATGCCAAAGATCCGCGTGGTGACCGTTCCCGCCAAAGACTATTATATGAAACGGATAAGCCGGGAGCAGGTCAAGCCTGTGGCCGAAGGGGCGTTCGATGCCATTATTGTGGCGCTGACAAAGCCGCTTACCGCGGAGGAATCACACCCCGCGACGAAACATGTGAAGACCGACGGGACCATGAAGGTTACGGCGGAGACGTATGAGGCCGCGCTCGAGAAGTTCAATCAACTCTTTCTGGACAACCACTGGGGAAGCGGTTTGCCATTGATTCCGCCCACTGCCGAACGGGTAAAATGGATGCTCAAGGGTACTAGCCGTTCGCCTAAAGAGGTGATCGGCACGGTTCCCCCGAAGAACGGGATCGCCACAATCGAGAAAATAGCCGTGAACGCGGTGATGGCAGGGGCACGACCCGAATATCTGCCGGTGATCATTGCGGCAATGGAAGCGGTGGCCGACAAAAAATTCGATCTTTTTCATATGCAGACCTCGACGGGATCGTTCAGCCTTCTCATTCAAGTGAATGGTCCCATCGCAAAAGAGATCGAGATGCAGTCGGGAATCGGTTTCCTTGGCTACGGATGGCGTGCCAACAATACGATCGGTCATGCCGTACGACTGAGCCTGATCAACCTCGGCCACGTGTGGCCGGGTGAAAATGATATGGGGCTTATTGGACGGCCGTCTTCACACACGTTCTTCACCTATTCCGAAAACGAATCGCTCAGCCCCTGGGAGCCTTTCCATGTGTCCCTCGGGTACAAGCCGGAAGATAGCTGCGTCACGGTAGCCACCATGAATGCATACACCAACCTTGGCAGCATTACGACCTTTGGAGGCGGCGCAGTTCTCACCTGGAACGTCGATTCAGTGTTCAAGAGAATGATCGACTTTATGAAACAGGACAGGGCATTCATGACGATCTGGAAACGGGGCTCCGCCATTTCGAGCCCGAGAAGAAATTCTTTCTTCATTCCCCCCGAGTTGGCGATCGAGCTTGACCGGCGCGGTTATACGAAGAAGAAACTGCAGCAGTACTTCTACGAGCAAACGAGCATCCCCTACGAACAACTGACGCCGAAGGAAATAGAGTCCGTTAAACGCAGAATTGACGCCGGGGAAATCAGCGCCGATCGTATACCCGTCTTTAAAGACGCCCTTAAACCGGGCGGAAAAATCCCTCTCATCGACCGGCCCGAGGACAACGATTTCATTGTCACAGGAGGCTTTCCCGCGTATGTATTCGGGACTTTCTATTTTTCCAGGCCCCTCTACTCCGAATTGTCCATCATGACCAAGAAGGTAACCGGGGCAACACTCACGAAATCAGGCCGGAAATAGTCTCGATTTATTTAGGGCAGTAACACAGGTGGCCTCCTGATAACCGGGAGGCCACCTGTCTATCGCTGATAGTTGAATATAAGGTAAGCTTCGCCCCGTCTTAGCGTTTTGATACAGCTATTGACAATGGTGCCCCAAAGCGGTACGTTTTTTTTCGATCATCGCGAATAGATTTGTTTGAAAAAAGACTGTCCTGAGAGATTTGTGACAGGGTCGAGGAAACAGATGGAAGCAAATGAGCAGATACGTTTGCGTATTTCAGAGGAAATAGAACGAATCATGGAGAATCGTGGGATTCGCAGGGAGGACGTGCAAGCGGCTATCCACCATGGCGAGACGACCGGGGAGAAGTTCATCAAACGCTTTTCCGGACGATCTCTCACATCTTTCAGGCCTGGCAGGGTTACCTACTGGGTGGAATACAGCCGGGTCGATGATGAGTATCATGTTCATACGGCCTATTCCCACAGGATGGAGATGAAGAGAGGGCCTGACGGATGACGGAAAAACAGAAGTCCGACCGCGACGATGAATGGATCTGTAATAGGTGCATGATGCCGTTAGAGGTGCAAACGGTCAGGCTCCAGTATTCCAGGACCATCTTTGCCCTTCATCTTCCTACGTGTCCCAAATGCGGCATGATACTGATTGACGAAGAGCTTGCAGTAGGCAAAATGGCCGAGGCCGAGCAAATCCTTGAAGACAAATAGTCTCGCGAGCAAGGCGATCTTATGACCGCAAATGAAACGGAAAGCTTATGCCCCGTTTGCCTCCGTAAAATCAAGGCAAAACGGGTGAGCGAGGCTGACCGTGTATTTCTTGTGAAGGAGTGTGCGGACCACGGTTATTTTAAGACCGTCATATGGTGTGGCGAGCCGTCCATGGGTGAATGGCAAAGACCGAAAGATGTGGTCCACCCTAACCTGGCCTATGGGGCTGTGGAAAGGGGATGCCCTTTCGACTGCGGTCTTTGCGAGGCTCACGAGCAGCTCCCCTGTTCGGTCTTGCTCGAGGTGACAGACCGATGCAACCTGCACTGTGCCGTCTGTTTCGCCGACTCCGGCCGCGGCAAGGCGGAAGAACCGTCATTGGAGAGGATTTCCTGGCTGCTGGAGCGGGCCATTGCCGCTGCAGGCCCAAGCAATATCCAACTATCAGGAGGTGAGCCCACCTTACGGGACGACCTTCCGGAGATTGTGGAGGTCGCACGGCGGACCGGCTATTCATTCATTCAGGTCAACACCAACGGTCTGCGTCTTGCCTCTGACAGGGACTATGGAAGGCGTCTTGCAGATGCGGGGCTCTCATCGGTCTTCCTTCAGTTCGACGGTGTTGATGACACGGTCTATCATTCGCTGAGAGGGAGAAGCCTGCTGGATGAGAAGCTCCGGGCTGTCAGGAATTGCGGAGAGGCAGGTCTTGGAGTCGTTCTCGTCCCTACACTTGTGAAAGGTGTGAATACTGATTCCATTGGAGCCGTAGTGCGGCAGGGGCTCGGACTGGCACCTACAGTGCGCGGCATCCATTTTCAACCGGTGAGTTATTTCGGCCGTTTTCCGGCGGAACGGTGCGACGAAGGCCGTTTTACACTCCCCGAACTCATGAGGTGCCTTGAGGAACAGACAGACGGCCTTGTCAGGGTGCGCGATTTTTCCCCTCCGGGCACCGAGCACGCCCATTGTTCCTTCCACGCCACCTATATACATTCTGCCGAAGGGATCTTAAGGCCGATCGGAGCGGGGCAGGGAGGCAGTTGCTGCTCGGGTAACATCGGTACGGGAGGAGTCAACAAAACCATAGAGACCGTGTCGCGCCGCTGGAGTCTGCCGTCCTCGGCGCTGGCTTTTGATCGTTTCCTGAAGTCGGGGAAGACCGTTTGCTGCGGAGAGGGCAGCCCTGACTTGGCCAGGGTCGAAGGCGTTCTCGACCTGGATGTCTTTCTTCAGGAGGCTGCCGTCAGGAGCTTTACGATTTCTGCAATGGCATTTCAGGACGTGGACAACCTTGATCTGGAGCGGCTCCGGGGTTGCTGCATATCGGTCATATCTCCGGACGGCAGCCTCGTCCCGTTCTGCGCTTACAACCTCACGAGCAGGAGAGGGGAGAGCCTCTACCGGCAGAGGAACGGCGCGAAGTCGTGATCGTCGGCATCACCCCCTTGGATACATGGATCAGAAACAAGGCCTGCATCAGCCCTGGTCTTGCCGGTAGCTCTTTTCTGAAAGCACTTGAGGACTACCAGCTTCGTCGATTGAATGAGACCATCGAGTATGCCCGGCTCAACACGGCCTTTTACCGCCGCCATCTGGCCGCTTTACCCACTGCACCTCTGTCCGCTCTTTCCGATATCACTCGAATCCCCTTTACCTTTCCGTCGGATCTCGCCGGGAATCCTTACCGTTTTCTGGCGGTTCACCAGGACGATGTAGCCCGGATCGTCACTCTCAGATCGTCAGGGAGTACCGGGGAGCCCAAACGGCTCTTTTTCACCGAAGATGACCTGGAGCTCACGGTGGACTTCTTTCATCACGGTATGTCAACACTTGTGCGGCCGGGTCAGAGGGTAGCGGTTCTCCTTCCAGGTGAAAGGCCTGACAGTGTGGGGGACCTTCTTGCTCGGGGTCTCAAAAGAATGGATGTGCAGACCCTCGTCTACGGTCCCGTTTCAGATCCTGCCCATGCCGCTCGCGCAATTGCTTCCTTCGGTGCCCATTGTCTTGTCGGCATTCCCACCCAGGTCCTTGCGGTAGCCCGTTCGAGCGCCGGGGCCGCAGCCGGAAAAGGCGGCATAGAGAGCGTACTCCTAAGCACGGACTACGTCCCGCAAGCTATCGCGAGGACTCTGGAAAAGGTTTGGGGCTGCCGGGTATTCAACCACTATGGCATGACCGAAATGGGGCTTGGCGGCGGGGTCGACTGTGAAGCCCTTAACGGATACCATCTAAGAGAAGCTGACTTCTACTTTGAGGTGATCGATCATGAGACAGGAGAGGTGTGTCCCGATGGGGCGATAGGCGAGGTCGTCTTTACCACCCTTACGAGACGGGGCATGCCTCTCGTGCGATACAGAACGGGTGACATTGCCCGGATCATCCCCGAACCATGTCCCTGCGGCACCATTCTCAGACGTTTGCAGCATGTCAGGGGCAGGTGGGACGGCACGGTTCGTCTGGGTCCCGGCTGCTCTCTTACCCTCTCGGATATGGACGAGGCACTTTTCAAGCTTCCCGACCTGCTCGACTACCGGGTCACGGTATCAAGTCGGGGAGGCGGGGGATTCCGGCTTCACATCGATGTACACCGGGCGGAGAGCGGCAGCCTCCCCGACCGAGAAGTACTTCAAAAGCTGAATGAGGTAGACGCGATACGGGAAGCGATTGATTTTGACATGCTCGACACCCCTACCGTGCGTTTCTCGGAAGACGGGCGCTGGACCACGACCGGCGTTGCAAAGAGAAAGATCGTCCAAGGAATCGTCCAAGGATAAGTAATCAAGTTGCCAGACGGGCAATAACGTGAAATTTGGAACAATGGAGAACACGATGCCTCAGGGAAAGCCACCTGAGATCTTTTGGTTCTCCGGTTCGTGCACTCTGACGTAAAAACCTTCAAACAATCTACCTATCCTTATCTACTGCAGAGGTGACTGCACAAGGTAACTTAAGTAATTTTTAGTAGTAATTAAGGGCCTTTCGTAATTACAAGTAAGTATTTAACTTGACAGGTAAGTGCCGGTTTGATATATATTTGGATGAGGTTTGAGATATAATTCACAAAGTATCAAATAGCTGAAAAAGTCAGCAATTGCTGCCCGAAGGAGTTAGAGATGAGATACGCGGAGACCGGTTATAACCTAGAAATTGATTTAGCCACAGGGAACATCGAACGTGTGGAAACTGACCCGAAAACGATGGAAACCCATCTTGGAGGGTTAGGCACAAGCGTCAAGATCCACTGGGACAGGGTCGGGCCGGAGGTCGGGCCTTTTGACCCTGAGAACCTTTTGATTTTCAGCACAGGTGTTCTCAATGCGACACCTGCTTTCAGCGCTAATCGTACCGTTGTCACTTTCGTCAGTCCTCAGTCGCATTTACTGGCATATCCGATGATGGGGGGGTTCTGGTCGGCGGAATTGAAGTACGCGGGCTATGACAAGGTGATCATTCGCAACAAGTCCGAAAAGTGGGTCTATATCTGGATACACAATGACAAGGTAGAGTTACGCGACGCCTCTCATTTGAAAGGGCGAGGCGCCCTTGAAACCCAGGACCTCATCCGCCAGGAATTGAAGCAGCCTCATGCTCAGGTGGCTGCGATCGGACCGGCAGGCGAAAACAAGTGTTTCACCGCCTCCATCGAGCAGGGCAGGTCAAGCGCAAGCCGGCTTGGTGGCGGTGCGGTCATGGGGGACAAGAAGGTAAAGGCTATAGCCGTTCGCGGAACCAAGAATGACATCAACCTTGCAGATGGCGAAGCTTTTATGAAAGAGATGAAAGGCGTGATGGAATATATCAACTTCCGGAACGCAAACCCCATACCTGACGTCATGACAATTCTTTCAGGGATCGGGTCACCCCAGGAGATGGTGCATACCGACGAGAAGTGGCACACCGAAAACTTCATGTGGGGGAATGCCCGTACCAGGAGAAGGGACTTTTGGGACGAAAAGATCGCCGTGGAATGGCCGAGGACCCAGTTGGAGGGCATCAAACGGTTAATAAGCTGCTTTAACTGCCCGCAGCACTGCGGCGCATTGATCTCGTACAAGGACACGCCGAGATACATGGCGAAGTGCTTCGGGAAGCTTACCTATGCAATGGCGGCTTACGTCGATAGCATGGATTTTGCTTGGAGAACCCTGCAAAAAGCCACGGAGTACGGGTTCGATTCATTCTCGACCCCCCAGATCATAGCCTTCGCCGTGGAGCTTATTGAGGCCGGCATCCTGACTGACAAAGATCTTCAAGGGACCTCTACCTATCCGGCCTGCCCGTCAGACAAAGAGGGGAGATTCCACTGGTTGCTCGACAGGGTGGCTCACCGGGAAGGCATCGGCAACATCCTGGCGGACGGCGTGTGGTATGCGGCCCGCGCGATCGGCAACGGTGCGGAGGAATTTGACCATAATACCATCAAGCGACACGAGCAGCTCCCTCTCAAATTAGGAATGCTTGACCCTCTTTATTTTCTCATGTACTCGACAAACGAGAAAATAAGCATTACCCAGATCGAAGGCCAGTGGCCCCAGTCGGCCTTTCCTACGATGGAGCAGAAAGAAAACTTTGTGAAGGACTGGCCCCAGCTTCCCGATCCGAAGTTCAAGCAGTATTTGCTGGACTGGGACCTTCGGGGAGAGAAGGCAATACCCTACTACCCGACGCCTCAAATAGCCAGTGAAATAGTAGACTGGATGGAGATGCTCCACAATATCGACGATGCCTGCTGTGTGTGCTGCGGTATGTCGGGATTCTGCCTGAAACCGCCTTACCACATTCACAATTATCCGAGAATCATTTCAGCAGCGACCGGGCTCGATCTGGACGAAGCCGGACTGAAGAAGATAGTCAATAGAAACCGTAACCTGCACCGGGCCTTCAATAACAGAAATGGTATGAGGAGGACCGATGAGAAGCCGCCACTGGATCACTGGAAGAAAAGATTTCCGGACCTTGAGGAAGAGCTCCTGTCTACGTATTACGAGTTTAAGGGATGGAATATGAACGGTATTCCAACTAAAGAAAGACTGCAGGAACTGGATCTGGGCTACGTTGCCGAAGACTTAGAAAAGAGAGGTATATTGAAAGATGGCCAAGATTAAGAAGAAAGTCAAGGTAATCAAGATCGATGCGGATAAATGCAATGGTTGCCGGGGATGCGAGGTAGTCTGCTCCGCCTTCCACGCCAACCCTCGATACAGCAGCAATAATACGGCGAGGTCGCGCATCCAGATTATTCGCCACCCGATAAAAGACATATGGCTTCCTGTATTTGCCGGTGAGTACACACCCGCCGAATGCATGGGCAGAGACCAGTACATCATCGACGGTAAGGAATACGACGAGTGC
>MVRP01000083.1 GCA_002067405.1 Syntrophorhabdaceae bacterium PtaU1.Bin034
TGTATCTTGTCGGAGGGGAAATACTTTTTCCAGGCTCCCTTCATATCAACGACATTGGGTATAAGGTACACAACAGACACAAAGAGTAACACTAATATGAGGACAGCACGGAACTTCAGGGATTTAAGCAATCATGACCTCATTTAAATTGTTATTGTGACATCCGAAAGGTTCATAAAATTAAACTGGGATGCGAGGAATGTCAAGAGAATTCTCCCGAAGAACCGTAAGAATTGCTGCCTCCCGGTCGTTATTTGAACTGCCAGGGACCGATCCTCGGATACCAGCGATAGACAAGATCGAACTCCACCGGCATGTCTCCTGCGAGATTCCTTGCTACTTCCTTAATCTGCTCGATATCCCCTTCCTCACGTACCACACCTTTAATCTCGAGCCCGTACTCGGGGAGACCCTCCTCCTTCGGCTCCACAATGAGCGTGGTAACATCATAGTCAGGATTAATGGCAATTACGGCCTTTATCTTTGCCGCCAGGGCCCTCAGCCCCAGGGCATTCCTCGCTGCCTCGGTATTGTATGCATCGCACCGGGTCAGGGCCTCCTTTATCTCGTCGACGATCTGACCCTGCGGCTTGAGTGAGGTGTCCACGGCCATATCATATTCGTCGGGGTCCCCCCAATGCCTGCCGTAAATCGCGTACTCTGCACGGGCAGTCTCATCGTCGCTCTTCTCAAGGAGCCAGCGCGCGGTGTCCCGGCTGATCACTTCGTCATCGCCCTGAACCCGCTTCATCCTGGCTTCCATCGAAGCCTTTATGAATACATGCAGGGCATGCCGGGTATTCCTGAGCAGGAATCCCGCCCCCATGCCCGATATGATGACCCGGTCCCTTGCCGCATGGTTCAGCATAATACTCTGCACGATCGCGACGAACCCACGAAAGGACCAGTCGTAGCGCTCCCAGACGTCAGGGTAATATTCTTCGAAGCCTTTAATCCACTTCTCGCATTCCGGGCCTTGTCTCTTTACTTCTTCAAGCATTCTTGCCCTGTCGAGATACTCGTACCCGGTTGCGGCAGCCACCGCTTCTCCGATTGCTCTTGCTCCGCTTGCCATAGCTTTGGACACAGTCAGTATTGCCATCTCGGTATCCCCTTATTTGTGGTTATTGATCTTCCCCTTCTTCCGCTCGTCAAAGGTCGCAAAATCAATTCGTCGCTATCTGGCAAAGGGAAGCACCCAAACCAACATCGCGGGAATATAGGCGAAGATGAGGGATATGATCACGTATGGCACTGTTACCCCAAGAAACTTGCCTATGCTCATCTTCGTCTGATCTTCTTTCTCCCCCAGATTCTTCGCCACGAAAAGCGCGGGTGCCCCGGCGATGGTGAGATTGCTCCCCAGCGTTCCCGCCCACAAGAGCATCCAGTAGAGCGGCCACGGGTCGATTGCCGCGTCCTTGCCCAGGTCTCTGATCACGTAAAGCATGGTCAGGATATAGGCATCATGTTCGACTATACCAACGATGGGAGCTGTCACCCAGTAGAGGATCGTACTTCCTGTGACGAGGCTCTTCTGGATCAGGGGGGTGATGGCATTGGAGACCATCTTAATGACTCCCGCGTGCTCGAGCCCGCCGACCAACGCGAAGAGGGATACATAAAAGAATATGGCCCTCCAGTCCAACTCAGAAAAAACGTGCTCCACATCAGGGAGCTCGACCGTGAATCTGTCCTTGAAGAATTCAAAGAGCAGGATGATCACGAGCGCTCCCCACATCGCGATAAAGCCCAGATGATGACCGAAGACAGGCCTGAAGGCCATACAGAGGATGGTCAGGATGAAAATAGTGCACGTGATTATGGCAAAAGGTTTGTCTTTTATGTGGTCGAGCGGTTTTTCCTCCTTCAGCGTAGCCACGTCCATCCTGGTTCCCTTGTATAATTTCGAAAACCTCCAGTAAAAGAAGGCGCAGGTGATTATGTAGGAGGTGCATAAAATAAAAAAGGAAGAGGGTCTTCCCATATACCAAAGGAAACCGCTGAACTCGATGCCCGTCACGCTGTGAAGCATCTGCGGCGGCAGGTCACCGAGGAGCATCGCCGTACCCATGAAGTTGGCGCAGAGACCGACGAAGAGGACCGGCACAAAGGCCTTGAACTTGAAACGGCGTGATGCATGAAAAACCACCGGCGCAAACATGAGGACCACGACGACGTTGTCGATAAGCATCGAGACAAAACCGGCGAGCATGCCGATAAAGGTGACAAAGGCGGCCACATTCCCTTTTGACATTTTCAGCATGATCGCAGCCAGGAAATCAGGCACTCCCGATTTTCCGAAATAACCGGAAATAATCCATATGCTCAACAAGATGAGGATGACGTTCCAGTCTACGATCTTGAATGCTTCGATATCGCTCATGACCCCGAAAAGGACCATGACGACGACACCGCCAAGCGCCGCGATGACGCTGTCGACCCACCCGGTAATAACTAGAATGATGCTGATGAGAAAGATGACGACTGCTGCGATCTGGACGAATTCCATCCCAAAGACCCTCCCCAAGATTCTATGAGATTTTTGAAAAACGCCGGAGGCCCTGTTCCCTCCGGCGCATTACATCCGAGATGCTGAGTCAGAAAGCTAGATGATACCCATGCCTTTAAGAACGGACAGCATGACTGCTGCTGCCATGACCGAACCGACCTGGCCGCCCGCATTGGCGCCCATGGCATGCATAAGGAGAAAGTTCCTCTTGTTGTATTTCTGCCCCTCTTTCTGCACGACCCTTGCAGACATGGGAAAGGCGGAAATGCCCGCAGCGCCGATAAGGGGGTTGATCTTGCCTCCCGTTATCAGATAAAGCACTTTCCCCAAAAGCACCCCGCATACGGTGTCGAGGCAGATCGCTATCAATCCGAGAACCAGAATAATAAGGGTGGTCGGCTGCACGAAGACCGGACCGCTCATAGTCGCGCCTATGGAGATACCGAGAAGGAGCGTGACTATATTCGCGATCTCGTTCGACGCTGCATTTGCGAGTCTCGGGACCACACCCGATTCCTTCATAAGGTTGCCGAGCATGATGGTGGCAAGAAGCGGCAAGCCTTTCGGAGCAATGAGTCCACCAACTACGGTGATCACCACCGGAAAGAGCATCTTCGTCGTCTTCGACACTGTCTTCTTCTTGGTAACCATCACCGTGGTCCGCTCTTTTTCGCTTGTGAGCAACCTCATGATCTTGGGCTGGAGCACAGGGACCAGCGACATGTATGAGTACGCCGCAACCGAGACCGGACCAAGAAGATGCTGGGCGTACTGAGACGCTACGTAGATGACGGTCGGCCCGTCACACGCACCGATAATGCCGATGGTGACTGCGTCCTTGTAAGGGAAGCCGATCGCGAGGGCAAGCAGCAAGGTGAGGAATATTCCGAATTGCCCTGCAGCCCCAAGCAGGAAAGTGTAGGGATTTTCCAGTACGGGACCGAAGTCGGTCATTGCCCCGATACCCACAAAAATAAGCAAGGGAAAAAGTTCTGTGATAACACCCATATCATAAATGGTTCGAAGAAAACCCTCTTTTTCCATAAGGTCCGCAAGAGGGATATTTACCAATATGGCGCCGAATCCTATAGGAACAAGCAACAATGGCTCGCAATCCTTCTTTATCCCAAGCCAAAGGAGGACAGCTCCAATAACCATCATCACCAAATTTGACCAATGGAGGTGGGCAAATCCGGCTATAAGCCCGCCCAATCCACTTGCAATCGCTTCAAGCATAGCACGCTCCTCCTTCTATTTATCTTCTTCTGCTTTGTAGGGAAAAATCTTCTTAAGCAAGCCCATGATAAGGCTGAAAACAATTAACGTAACAACTGTGCCGCCCATGCCGACCACAAGCATGGTGAAACCAAACGTCCACTTATCCATACATGCTCCTCCTCTCTCAACTGGCTGTAACGTGTTCTCTTATTGAGTTCTTTTTTGCCCGAAAAATATAGTCAACCTTACAGCCATCCTCCTTCGTTGTCAAGAGAAATATGTCACAAAGTCGCTCTTCGTCGGCCTTCCTTCTGCCCCTGGGGGAGCAACACCGTTACAAGCCCTTTTCATATGGGAACCATGATCGTTCCAATCCTCTCCGACCGCCCGGATCTGCTGTTTATACCGTTTGCATTTTCTCTCCAAAGTATTTATCATTACCACTGATGCGGCCGTATATTTCTGAGGAACGGTGCGAGAAGTGCCGGGAATGCGTGGACACTTGTTCCTATGAGGTGTTTCAGGATCAGGGCGGAATAATAGTCGTCGCATCCCCGGAAGATTGTATCGAGTGCACTGCCTGTGCGGAATCCTGCCCCCGCCAGGCCATTTTCATGGGAGATTAAATGGAACGGGTCTTGCTTGACGAAAAAGCAGTAGAAAGGACTGTCAACAGGATCACCCTTGAAATCCTGGAGAAAAACCAGGGCTCGAAACAGCTCAGCCTTATCGGCATCAGAACCAGAGGCATCTTTCTTGCGAAGAGAATGAAGGACAAGATCAAAGAAATCGAGAACAGGGAATTGCCCCTCGGGGTACTCGACATCACCATGTACCGGGATGACATCGCCAAGCTGAAAGGACCCCTGGAAGTTAAAAAGACGGACATCCCCTTCAATGTGAACAACATGACCATCGTGCTCATTGACGACGTTCTTTATACGGGAAGGACAACGCGTGCGGCAATCGATGCCATTATGGACCTAGGCAGGCCGAACAAAATACAACTCGCGGTGCTCGTTGACCGAGGCGCGCGGGAATTGCCTATTCAACCTGACTACACCGGGATTTTTCACACGGCAGCCGCCGAAGAAGAGATCTGGGTAAAGCTTCGAGAGGTAGACGGTAAGGACGAAGTCCTGCTATCAACGAAATAGTTATGAGCTGGATGCATAAGGACTTGCTTGGCGTGCGGGAGTTATCGAGGGAAGAGATTCTGTTTGTTCTCGATAGCGCCGACTCCTTCAGGGATATCTCCCGGAGGCCGATCAAGAAAGTCCCGACCCTCCGGGGCAAGACAGTCATAACGCTTTTCTACGAGCCAAGCACCAGGACGCGGGTCTCCTTTGAGCTCGCGGCAAAGCGCCTGAGCGCCGACACCATCAACATCTCCACAAGCACGAGCAGCACGGTCAAAGGAGAGACGCTCAAAGATACGGGAAGGAACCTGGAATCCATGCGGCCGGATTTCATCATTATCAGGCACAGCATGCCGGGTGCACCCCACATGCTCTCCAAAGTCCTCGACTCCTCCATCATCAATGCAGGCGACGGCTCACACGAGCATCCCACCCAGGCGCTTCTCGACCTCTTTACCATGAGAGAGAAGAAAGAGACCCTGGACGGTCTCAAGATAGCGATTGTAGGCGACATTGCGCATAGCCGTGTCGCCCGTTCGAACATATTCGCCCTCACGAAATTCGACACCGAGATCACCTGCTGTGCACCTCCTACCATGCTTCCCCCCGGCCTTGAGGAGCTCGGGGTCAGGGTGGCATACAGTCTCGACGAAGCGGTCAGCGACAAAGACGTGATCATGATGCTCCGCATACAGAAAGAACGGGGCGGAACGTCTTATATCCCTTCCATCAAGGAGTATTCCTCGTTTTATTGTCTGAAAGAAGAGCATGTGAGAAAGGCAAAGAAGGATGTGATAATCATGCATCCCGGGCCGATCAACAGGGGGGTTGAGATCAGCGACCAGGTGGCGGACGGTCCCTACTCGGTGATCCTCAACCAGGTGGAAAACGGTGTTGCGGTGAGAATGGCCGTTCTCTACCTGCTCTCCGGAGGTGAGAGTTGACCATCCTCATCAAGAAGGGCCGCCTTATAGATCCGAAAAGTGAGCGGGATGAGATTGTCGACATCCTTATCAAAGGCGAAACCATAGAAAAAATAGACTCGAACCTATCGGGTGCCGATGCGGACGAGGTGATCGACGCAGCGGGACTGATCGTCGCACCCGGCCTCATCGATGTGCACGCCCATCTGAGAGAGCCGGGATACGAGTGGAAGGAAACGAT
Organism: Syntrophorhabdaceae bacterium PtaU1.Bin034; assembly: GCA_002067405.1. The sequence goes on from MVRP01000083.1 coordinate 6,034, forward strand.
CAGGACGGGTACAATGGCGGCCGCGCGAGGCGGTTTCACCTCTGTTGTCTGTATGGCCAACACCGATCCGGTCAACGATAACAAGAGCGTCACCGAGTATATCATGAAGAAGGCCCTAGCCGAGGGGGTTGTCCGGGTATTTCCCTGCGGCGCGGTGACGAAGGGTCTCAAAGGCGAAGACCTGTCGGAGATGGGAGAGATGCACGGGGCAGGGATAGTCGCCGTCTCGGACGACGGAAAATCGGTAAGAAATGCGCGGCTTTTTCTTAAAGCAATGGAATACGCAAAACTCTTCAACCTGGCCGTCATCTGCCACTGCGAGGACGATACCCTTGCCGGAGGATTCGTGCATGAAGGCTCCTCGTCCCTGCTTTCAGGACTCGATGCGATCCCTTCCATCGCAGAGGAGATCATAGCCCGAAGGGACATCGCCATCGCCAGATACGTACAGTCACCCGTTCATATTACGCACATATCCACGGAAGGAACGGTTGATATAATCCGGGACGAGAAAGAAAAATACGGCAAGGTGACGTGCGACACGTGCCCGCACTACTTCACGCTTTCCGATGAAGCCACTCTTTCCTATGATACGAGCGCCAAGGTGAATCCGCCCCTGCGGTCAAGAGCCGATATGGCAGCCGTTAAGGAAGGGCTGAGGGACGGCACCATCGACATTATCGCAACGGACCACGCCCCGCACGACCTTACCTCGAAAGACGTGGAATTCAATCTTGCCAGCTTCGGGATCTCCGGACTGGAGACTGCCTTTGCCCTGTCGCTCGGCCTCGTGCATGAAGGCGTCCTCGACCTTCCAAGCCTGCTGAAGAAGATGACGGTAAACCCGGCACGCCTTCTCGGCCTGCCTTATGGCGAGATAGCGCCGGGCAAGACCGCGGACCTCATTGTGTTCGACGATCGCGCAGAATGGACGGTCGACAGAAAGAATTTCTATTCAAAGGGTAAGAACACGCCATTTGAAGGTTTCAGGCTGAGGGGCAGGAATCTCCTGACCATTGTCAACGGCAGGGTGGCTTTCAGGGATGCCGTGATCGCGTGATCGCGTGGCCGCAGTAAAGATACTTGCGGTTGTGATCATGCCTGTTGACCGGAATCATTCTTTTGGCCCCGCAGAGGCTTGCAATGACCGATCCGCCGGTTGACAAAAAAGAGTTCCGTACTTAGGTTTTGCCAACAACATTCGCCTGCCGCTACTTGAAGAGCTCCGATCGGTTCGACGGATTTGGACTCAGTGATATTATGAGATTACCCGCCCTGCGTCAGGGCTGAAAGCGGACGACATGACGGATTTGGAAACCCCGGCATGGAGAGATGAATGAACTTCGCAAGGTTCTGCGCACTCAACGCAAAAAAATTCCCGAAACGGGAATTCCTGATCGAGATCTGGCCCTCGAAGGCTGTGCGAAGGAGCCTTGCCTGGGATGAGTTCAATGAGCATACCGACAGGCTGGCAAATTACATGGTGAAGGAATGCGAAATCGGAAAAGGGGAGATCGTGGTTCAATTCATGAGGAACAGCCTTGAATGGTGGGTGGTGTATATGGCCGTCCTGAAAGCCGGCGGCGTGGTGACTCCCCTGAACTTCCGGTTCGCTGCCAACGATGTGAAATATGCAGCCGACGTGGCGAGATGCAAGGTCCTCTTTTTTGACGGGGCCCTTTCCTCATGCATAGAGCCCATCGCGAATGAACTCGACTGCGTAAACCGGTTCATAGGCGTGGGCGCCGGACTGCCCGGCTTTGCGACGCCTTACCCCGAGGCGTTGAAAAAGGGAGATCCCTCGCCTATTCTCGCCGACGCACACGACGATGACATGGCAGAGCTCATGTTTACGTCAGGCACCACAGGCGCACCCAAGCCCGTTTGTCATACTCACGGGAGCCTTTTTTACATAGCCGTGAGTAATGCGCTCACCTTCGGCGAAGGCTACGAAAGCGTCTATATCGCCCCTCACCCCCTCTACCACAGCGGATCGCTCTTCTACTCATTTCCCTCGTACATGTCCGCAGGCAAGGTGCTCATGCCCATGGAACTCCAGCCGAGGTCGATGATGGAGTCGATAGCCTCGGAGAGAGCGACGGGCGGCTGGGTAAGCGTGCCGATCTGGTCCGATATCATCAACGCGGTCAAATCGGAGGAGATTAAGGTCGGTGACTACGACCTCTCCGGGCTACGGTACATTGCGTTAGGAGCCCAGCCGGTCCCGGCAGTTATCATCGAGGAGGGCAAAAGGCTTTTCCCCAAGGTGAAGATGATGAATACCTACGGTATTACGGAAGGCGGCGGTGGGTGCTCTGTGGCACTGTACGATGAAGACATGGCACGCAAGGCCGGGTCCATCGGGCGGCCGGGTCCGTTCATGGAGGTAAAGATCGTCGACAGCGAGGGAAACGAGCTGCCGTACGGCAATGTGGGAGAGCTGCTCGTCAGGGGTCCCCGTTTGATGAAGGAGTATGCGTTCAACCCCGAAATGACCGCCCGGACGATCACCGACGGGTGGCTGCACACAGGGGACCTTGCCTACTACGATGAAGAGGGCTACCTCTACTTCGCGGACAGGGCAAAGGACCTGATCATACGCGGCGGTGAGAACATATTCCCGGCAGAGATAGAGGACGTCCTCCGTAAACACCCCAAAATCCTGGATGTCGCGGTGATCGGTTATCCCCATCCACGGCTCGTGGAGATTGGAATGGCGATCATCCAGCCGAAAAACGGGGTTGTCATCGAGGATCAGGAAGTTATAGACTTTTGCAGGGACAGGGGCCTTGCCAAGTATAAATGGCCCGAAAAGTTCGCGTATGCCCATATTCCCCGCAACCCGGCCGGCAAGATCGAAAAGGCCAAGCTGAGGGAGAAATATGTAACGGCAGGTGGAGGAGCAGCATGAAGAACCCGCGCAAACGGGAAGCCGGAGAGAAGCTGATTCATCTGGTGGTAAACGGGGAGGAACGCGCGGTCGTGGTGCAGGAATGGGAGACCCTCCTCGAGGTGCTCAGAGAAAAGCTTTTGCTCACGGGTACAAAGGAAGGATGCGGCACAGGTGAATGCGGCGCCTGCACCGTGCTTGTCGACGGGAAACCCGTTCTCGCATGCCTGATGCTCGCGATGAATGCATTGGGAAAAACCATTACTACGATAGAAGGTCTCGCCGTCCGGGGAGAGCTGAGCCCGCTGCAGCGCGCCTTCGTCGAGTTCGGCGCTGTCCAGTGCGGGTTCTGTTCGCCCGGAATGATCCTTTCGGCCACAGCCCTCCTTGCCGAAAACCGGTCGCCCACCCGAGAGGAGATACAAAAAGCCCTGGAGGGGAACCTCTGCCGGTGCACCGGTTACAACAAGATCATAGAGGCCGTTGAGAACGTGAGGGACAGCTATCATGACAAACGTAGTAGGTAAGAGGATACCGAGGATCGACGGTGTCGCAAAGGTCACCGGCGAGGCGAAATACACGGTCGATATCCGGTTTCCGGATATGCTCTGCGCAAAGATACTGAGGAGCCCTCTTCCCCACGCGAGGATCCTCGGCATCGATACCTCAAAAGCGGAAAGGATGCCGGGAGTAAAGGCGGTCATTACGGGAAAGGACGCGTGGGACGTGCGCCACGGCTTTGTCGAAACGCCCCGTTACCCGGCGGACCAGTACGTCCTTGCCAATGACCGGGTGCGCTACATCGGCGAGGAAGTAGCGGCGGTGGCCGCAATCGATGAAGACACCGCGTGTGCTGCCCTCGATGCAATCGACGTGACCTACGAAGAGCTGCCCGCCGTGTTCGACGTCTTCGAGGCCATGAAAACCGACGCACCCGAGGTGCATCCTGTACAGATTCCGGATCTTGACCGGCCGTACAGGAACATCGGGGGTATGTGCGCAAACAGGTTCGGCGCCGTTGATGCTGCCTTCCGGAGCGCCTACCTTGTACGCAAGGACCGCTTCGAATCGCACCTGCGTACCCACTGCTACCTGGAGCCCCAGGCGACCGTAGCCAGCTACGACGCGAACGGGACCCTCCACGTCTGGACATCGGGCATGGGAACCTTCAGAAAGAGGATGCATCTGGCCCGGACCCTGAAGATGCCGGAAAGCAGGGTCCACGTCCATAAATCGTGGGTGGGGGGAGCCTTCGGCGGTAAGATCGATCTTTTCTCCCACGAATTCTGTGCTTCCCTTCTTTCAATGAAGACAGGAAAGCCTGTCCGCTTCGTCGCTGAAAGGGACGAGATCTTCTCCTACTACCGCCACAGCCAGCCCATGGTCCTCGATCTTGAAACAGCCGTGGACAGGCAGGGCCGGCTCCTGGGCCAGAAGGCCCGCTGTTACAACAGTTGTGGCGCCTATCGCGGCAGCGGTGTGGTCTTTATCTTCCTTTCGTGGGGATTTATTGTCCTGCCCTATCGGGTCCCCGCTCTCGACTACGAGGGTTACGCCGTTTACACGAACAACCCGGTGCGTGCGCCCCAAAGAGGTCACGGAGCACCCAAGATACGGTTTGCCGTGGAATCCCAGATGGACATGATCGCCGGGGAACTCGGCATCGACCCCATCGACCTCAGGCTGAGGAATGCGCGCGAGAAGGGTGACATTCTCCCGAACGGGGACTCCATAATGAATGCGGGTGTCGTTGACTGTATAGAAAGGGCGGCCGGAGCCACTGATTTCAGGCGTAAGTACCGCCTGAACGTGGCTGCCCAAAAAGACGGCTCCCCCGTGAAAAGGGGTATAGGCATGGGTGTCAGCGCCTACTTCACGGGGACGCTCATCTACCCCAACAATTCCGCCGCCGTTGTCCTGTTCAACGATGACGGGACCCTCCAGCTCCTGACAGGGGCCCTCGATATAGGCCAGGGAGCGGAGACCGTGCTCTGCCAGATCGTCGCTGAAGAATTAGGCGTGGAGATGCAGGATATCCGGGTTGTTGCAGCCGACACCGAGGCAACGCCCGTTGATATCGGGTCCTGGATCAGCGGGCTCACCTACGTGACGGGGAATGCAGTCAGAAAGGCGGCCCGGGAAGCAAAAACACTCCTTCTCATGACCGCGGCGAAGGAGCTTGGCGCCGGCACCGAGGACCTGGAACTCCGCGACCGCAGGGTCTATGTGAAAGAGACGGACCGATCGGTCTCCTTTGCCCGTGTCATTGCGCGGCATATCCGCGAGAACGGCGGTGATCCCATCATGGGCAGGGGCAGCTTCCGGGGTCTCAAGGATGCGGCCATAGGACCGAGCCTTAAAAACGCGAAGGGGGCCTGGAGCGACAGCTACGCTTTCGATGCGCAGGTGGCCGAGGTAGAGGTCGATACAAGAACGGGCAGAATCACCGTCCTGCGTTCGCTCACCGCCCACGACTGCGGGTTCCCGCTGAACCCTCTGCTCGTCGAGGGGCAGATCGACGGCCAGATCTCAATGGCCGCAGGCCAGGCAACGACGGAAGAGGTCCGCATGAAGGACGGCGTCACCCTCAACCCTTCCTTCCTCGACTACAAGGTGCCCCTCGCAAGCGATATGATCGAGAATGAGTATATTGACGTGATCACGGAACAGTACGAAAGAGAAGGACGGTTCATCACGAAAGAGGTGGGCGAAGGCTACGTGTCCGGCATGCTCGCCGCCGCCGCGAACGCGGTGGCAAACGCGACCGGCTTTCGGGCAAGAAAACTACCCGTGGATATCACCGAAGAGACGGAGCAATGAGACAATGAGACTTTCTTCGTTTCAATACCATGCGCCCGCTTCCCTTTCCCGGTGCGCGCAACTGCTTGAGCGGTACGGAGAAGAAGCAACCCTTGCAGCCGGCGGCACGGACCTCTTTGTGCGCATGAAGCTTGGCCTTGCAAAGAAAAGCCACGTGATCTCTCTTGCGGCAGTAGAAGGGATCGACGGCATCATCATTGACCGGAAAGGGGCATTGATCCTGGGTGCGGGAACGACCCTCTCAGACATAGCACGCTCTCCGCTTGTCAGGGAAAGGGTGCCGGTCCTTGCCGATTCGGCGTCTCTCGTCGCAACGGCCCAGGTCAGGAATATGGGTACGTTAGGAGGGAACATCTTCCAGGAGACCCGCTGCTCTTACTACAATCGATCGGCTGCCTGGCGCAGGGCCGTTGCCCCCTGTTTCAAACGCGGCGGGGACCTATGCCATGTCTTTCCCAAAGGGAAAAAGTGCTTTGCAGTCTACCAGGGAGATCTTGCGCCCGTGCTCATCGCCCTTGGCAGCACCGCCATCGTCACAGGGAACGGCAAGAAGGAGGAGATGCCCCTGGAAGGGCTTTTCACGGGCGAGGGAAAATCGCCGTTCCGGGAGAGCGGCCATCTGTTGCTCTCCCGCGTCCGCATATCACTCTTGCAGGAAGGGGAGCATGCAGCATACAGGAAATATCGTGTGCGGAAGGGCATGGATTATCCGCTCGCCGGTGTCGCGGTGAAGACAAGCAGGAAAGCCGGTAGCGTCGAGGAGCTGAAGGTCTGCCTCACGGGCGTCTCTTCCGCCCCGGTTATCCTGTCAAAAGCATCGGAGCTGGCCCGCGGCAAAGACCTGACCGACGAATTAACAGGCCTGATCGCCGATGCCGCCTATAAAGCTGCCCATCCCGTGGACAACCTCGAAGTCCCTGCATCCCGTCGGAGAGAGATGGTTCGCCTCATGACTGCGGAGATGCTCAGAAACATGTAATACAGGCTCAAACGAAGGAGGCTGAAATCAAGCAATAAAGAACGCTATTTGAAAAACTATAAAATAAGGGGGAGCATATGAGGGGTTCGAGGCTGATATTATTCCTTCTATGTTTGGCGGTCATCGGTTTTAGCTTCTCCGGGTCGTCGGCTTTCTCCCAGTCCAAGGTAATAGAGCTTACCTACGCCCAGTTCCAGCCTGCCACACACTTCAACACCAAGCTCTCCGAATCGTACGCAAAAGAGATTGAAAAAAGAACGAACGGCAAGGTAAAGATAACCGTATTCCCGGGCGGAACGCTGATCTCCGCTGACAAGACATACAATGGCATAGTGACGGGAATAACGGACATGGGGCAGTCCTGCATGGCTTACACAAGGGGGAAATTCCCGTTATCCGAGGTCATAGATCTGCCCCTTGGCTACAAGACCGGCGTCGCAGCGACGAAGCTCATCAACAGCTTTTATGAGAAATTCAAGCCCAGGGAGTTTGCCGAAACGGAAGTGATGTACTTCATGGCTCACAGTCCCGGTATCGTTCATTGCAAAAAACCCGTATACAAGCTTGAAGATCTGAGAGGGCAGAAGATCCGCTGCACCGGTTTGGCCGCCAAGGTAGTGGCTAAGCTCGGTGCGGTCCCGGTAGCGATGCCAATGGGTGAGACCTATGACGCCCTCAGCAGGGGCGTGGTCGACGGCACGATGGCGCCGCAGGAATCGACACAAGGTTGGCGATGGGGGGAGGTTGTATCCACATCGACCCAGAGCTTCGGCGCCGGTTACACTACCGGTTTCTTCGTTGTGATGAATAAGAAGAAATGGAATTCCCTGCCTCCGGAGGTGCAGAAGGTCTTCAGAGAGGTGAACAGGGAATGGGCGGATAAGAACGGAATCGAATGGGATCTGGCCGGAAAAAGAGCGGAAGGCTGGATGACTTCCCTCGGCAAGAAGATCGTTCCCCTTTCGGCTGCCGAGAATGCAAGATGGGCCGAGCTCGTGAGGCCTCTGTTGAATGAATACGTGGAGAGCATGAAGAGGCAAGGTCTGCCCGGAAAAGAGGCGCTGGATTTCTGCGTTACGGAGCTGAAAAAGCTGGAGAAACAGGACTGATACCGGGAGGAAAAGGAATGGAGGCGTATGTTAGGGGGATAAAGGGGATCAGCGGCTTCATGAACGCAGTTGCCGCCATATGCCTCACGTTCATCATGCTCCTCACTACCCTCGATGTGATCCTGAGAATGTTCAAGACGCCGATTGTCGGCACTTATGAGCTTGTGGGGTTCATGGGAGGGGTGATCATCGGATTTGCCATTCCCATGACGTCGTGGGTAAGGGGGCACATATACGTGGATTTCGTAATTCAAAAGCTTCCCCCGGGAGGCCGGAAGGCAGCCCACACAGTGACGCGGTTGATGGTGATCGCATTCTTCGTAGTAGCAGGCCTGAACCTCATCAAACAGGGAGTCTACCTGTACCGCACCCGGGAGGTTTCACCTACCCTCCAGTTGCCTTTTTACCCTGTCGTATTCGGAATAGGATTTGCTTGCGTAGTCGAGTGTCTGGTGCTGATCGCCGATATCGTGAAGATTTCGGGAGGGAAGTATGAATGAAGTCTTTCTCGGTATCGCTGCGCTGGTGATACTCCTGATGCTGTTCCTCACCGGCATCGAGTTGGGCTTCGCGATGGCGATCGTGGGTTTTGTCGGGTTCGGCATTCTCAGGGGCTTCGGCTCAGCCTTCAATCTGGTCGCTGTTGATATGTATGACGTTCTTACGGCATACAGCTTTACCGTCATCCCCTTATTCGTTCTGATGGGGCAGATCGCGTACAATGCGGGGATCGCAAAAAGGCTGTACGGTGCAGCATACAGGTTTGTCGGACACGTTCCCGGGGGCCTGGCCATGGCAACGGTAGCGGGGGCAACGGCGTTCAAGGCCATCTGCGGCTCTTCCCCGGCTACAGCCGCAACCTTCGCGAGTGTCGCGGTTCCGGAGATGGACCGGTACGGTTATGCCAGGAAACTGTCGACCGGGATCGTGGCAAGCGTGGGCACCCTCGGCGTACTCCTACCGCCGAGCGTCACGCTGATTATTTTCGGCATAATCACGGAGCAGTCCATAGCCAAGTTGTTTATGGCAGGAATGCTGCCGGGGCTGCTCACGGCCTTCTTCTTCATGGTAGTGATCTACGGTTGGTCCAGGATCAATCCGTCAATCGGGCCGAAAGGCGAAAGATCGACCTGGAGGGCGAGGCTGGGATCGCTTCCCGAGGTGGCGCTTATTGCCGTTACCTTCGTCCTTCTCGTCATGGGCCTCATGCGTGGCTTTTTTACCCCCACCGAGGCGGGCAGCATAGGCACGATGGCAGTCCTCCTGTTGTCCGTCGTAAAGAGGGGCCTCGATTTCAAGGGTTACGTAAAATCTCTCATGGAGTCTCTGAGAACGGCGTGTATGGTTCTCATGCTCATTACGGGTTCAACGATACTCGGCCATTTCCTGGCGGTGACCAAAATCCCCATGATCACCGCCGACTGGATCGCGGAATTACCGCTCAACCGCTATGTTATCATGATCCTCATAAGCCTTATCTACCAATTGGGGGGTTCATTCATAGACGATCTCGCGTTCATGATCCTGGCGACGCCGATTTTCTTTCCGGTTGCGATGAAGCTCGGCTTCGATCCCCTCTGGTTCTCCATACTCATCGGCCTTACCGTGATGATCGGCTGCATCATTCCCCCGGTTGCTTCCAACGTCTTTGTCGTAAAGAACATCACCAAGGTCCCGCTAGGGGTGATCTATAGCGGGGTCTATCCCTTTCTTATAAGCCTGTTAACGGTTAT
>MVRP01000084.1 GCA_002067405.1 Syntrophorhabdaceae bacterium PtaU1.Bin034
CAAAAGGAGAGGGCCAAACTTCTCAAGGAAATGGACGACCTTTCCAGAAGCAGAAAGGCTGTTCGCAGATATAGACCGAAATTCCCACTACCGCCGGCGCCTGCGTTTTTTGATATTACCACCTGAATATCTTTAAAATCCTCCTTAAGTATTTTGGAAGCCCTGCCGATAACAAGAACAGCGAGAAGGGCATGACCATATCCGACTACCAGATAAACAACGTCATCAGAACGTACGTGAGAAACATGAAGAGTAGGATGGACACCGCAGAGAAAGGTCATGAGGAGGCGGGCGAGGACAAGGTGCTCATATCGGAAGAGGGTATGAAGAAAATGCTTTTCGAGAGAATAGGCGAGAAGATGACGGAGAGATTAAGAAAGCATGACCAGGAAGGATGACGCTTTCAGGATATTGATAGTTGACGATAACCGGGAGATCAGGACGATCCTGGAGGAGTACCTCAAAGAAGAAGCCTATGTGGCAGAGGGAGCAGCCGACGGCGAGGAGGCGCTAAGAAAGCATAACGGGGAGGCGTTTGACCTGATAATTACGGACCTGAACATGCCGGGAATGACCGGTATCGAGTTGATAAAAGAGATAGCAAAAGGTGAAAGCACGACGGAATTCATTATCATCACGGGGTACGCCTCCCTTGATAGTGCTATAGAAGCGGTGAAAGCGGGGGCGTTTGACTATATAGTGAAGCCTTTCAGGATTGAAGAGCTGAAGGTGGTGATTAAGAACGCAAAAGATAAAATAGCATTGAAAAAGGCCAACAAGCAGTTGTTCGAGAAACTGAAGAGCTTCTACGTTGAAGTCTCAAGGTACCGGAACTGGCTCGACGATGACCAGATCGGCCAGTTCTCCGGGAAAGAATTAGAGCCATGAGATAAAAAAAGGGCAAGGGAAGGAGGCTCTCTGAGCGTACAAACGGCATAGACCACGGAAGGAGAACTCGTGCAGGGACGCACCCATGATTGAAGGTTCAAGAATTCTTCTCGTTGACGACAGTCCTGAAATAATCCAGCTTCTGTCTGATTTTCTCGGCAGTTATAACTGCGAGGTATACAAGGCGACCTCCGGTAAAGAAGCAATGGATTTACTTGCAAGTCGCGACATCGAAATCGCCATACTTGACGTAAAACTACCCGACACCAACGGCATTGCTCTGCTCGATACGATAAGGCTGCACGACCCTACCATTGCGGTGGTAATGATTACAGGATATACCGAACCGGAGCTTATTATCGAGGCGATGAAAAAAGGGGCCAACGATTTCCTCATGAAGCCCTTTTCGATCGACAAGCTTCTTTTGGTGGTAATGAAGGTGCGAAAGCAGAGAGAGCTTCTTGTAGAGAAGAACAATATCCTTGTCGACCTTGAGGACAAAAAGAAGATCGAGGTGTTGAACCGTGAGCTCCAGAACAAAATCGTTCAGTTGACGAAGATGTATCACATATCGAACAAATTTAATTCGCTGAGCGTGTTTGAGGACATATACGAAAAGACCATACATGTGATCAATGACGTACTGAACACTGAATGCTGCGGATATTACCTCGTGGACCACGATAACTCGCAGCTCATTCTGTATAGAAAGAAAACGAACGGAAACGGAAGCGTCATGGAGAAATCAATTCCCCTTTCTCCGGCATCGCTTCAGGATATGACGAATAAGAGACATTTCTATAGGGATAACAAGGCTTATCTCCCGCTCACGATAAAGGGGGAATGCGTCGGGGCAATCATGATGAGCGCCAAGCAGAACGGCCACGCAAAAAAGAGCGCGGTTTCGGATGATGACATGTATTTTCTGAAGCTGATAGCGGATAAAGCATCTATGCAGATCGAGAACAGAATGCTTTATGAAAGCCTCTTCGAAAGCGTTCTCCACACGCTCACATCTCTGATTATTGCGATCAACCGCAGGGACATGTATACCGAGGGCCACTGCAAACGGGTTGCTGATATGTGCCTCTCCCTGGCCGAGAGAGTGGGGGCAAGCGACTATGAAAAAGACGTGGTGAGGGTAGTTGCGCCGATCCACGATGTAGGCAAAATAGGCATACCCGATTCGATATTGCTGAAACCGACCAAACTCACCGATGAAGAGTACACAATGATGAAAAATCACTCGGTCTACGGGGAAGAGATTATTAACCGTTTCGACATACTCTTGAACGAGGCGAACATTACCAGGCATCATCACGAGAGCTTTGACGGAAGAGGATATCCGGATGCCCTGGAGGGAGAGGCAATTCCTCTCTGCTCAAGGATGATCGCTGTGTGTGATACCTACGATGCCATGATAACGGACAGGCCGTACAGGAAGGGGCTGACAAAGGAAGAGACCCTTGCGGAGATCATTCGCTGCAGGGGAAAGCAGTTTGACCCGAACATAGCCGACTGCTTCGTGGAGATGATGAGCCATGAGCCCCAAAGAGGCTGAGAGAAGAGAGTTCTTCCGTATCACGGACCGTCTTCTTGTTGAGTACAGGGAGATCGGGTATGAGCAGTCTCTTGTTCTGAAAAGGAACCTGCATCACGCTGACTTCTCTCCTTTTCTTCCTGATGCCCTTCATCAGCTCGCTCCAAACCTCACGCCGGGTTCAACTCAAATAAGCCCCGATCTGTATTCTTACCTGGAGATGCTGGATCGTAAGCTCAACACGATTATCGACCTTCTGACCAGAAAGGATGATCTCTTTCAAAGCAAATATGTTGAGGTGAACATAAGCGGCGCCGGGATGAAATACCGCTCTGATACGAAGATGAATGAAGGCGCCTACCTGGAACTCAGAATAGTCCTGCCGTTTATTCCAAACCCGAGAATCGCGGCTATAGGGAGGGTAGTGAGATGCAAACCGTGTCGTGATGGCGATAGGGACAGCTGGGAGACGGCCATAAGCTTTGTCGCAATAAACGAGAAAGACAGGGACGTTCTCATCAGCTACATATTCTCGAAAGAGAGAGAATACCTGAGGGCTCAGCAAAAGCCGTGAGCCGATGAAAGCGTATGGATATTACAACGGTCTTAGGATTACTTCTGGGCATAGGTGCGGTACTCATCTCCTTTTTGATGGAAGGAGGACGTCTCTCCGCCCTCATTCAGATGCCTGCGATAATTCTGGTTGTTTTCGGCACGTTCGGGGCTGCGGTAATCACCACATCTTTCAACCAGATGATCAACCTCCCGCGGCTGTTCAAGGTCATATTATTCGAGAAGAAGCTGGACCCCCAGCAACTGATAGAGCTCATATATATGCTTTCACAGAAATCCAGAAAGAACGGTCTCCTGAGCCTGGAGAAAGAGCTGCACACGATACACGATTCTTTCCTTAAGAAGGCAATCCAACTCGCCATTGACGGTTTCGAGACCACCAAGATCCGCGAGATCCTCGAGATTGAAATAGCATACATGCATGAGCGGCATAAAGTCGGGGCCACATTCTTTCAGAAATTGGGCGGTTTTTCGCCGACTCTGGGCATAATGGGCACGGTCCTCGGGCTGATTCATGCGTTAGGGAGCATGGAAAGCAGCGAGAATATGGCGTCCGCCATTGCGAGCGCGTTTATCGCTACGCTTTGGGGCGTTGCCCTGGCCAATCTCGTGTATCTTCCCATATCCGACAAACTGAAGGCCAAGCATCAGGATGAAGCCGTATACCTGGAGATAATAAGCGAAGGAGTCGTGTCCCTGGCAATGGGAGATAACCCGAGGGTGATCAGAATGAAACTCCTGTCGTTCCTGCTTCCCGAGCAACGTTCAGGAGAAAAGCAATGAGAAGGAAAAAGAACGATGATGAGCATGAAAATCTCGAGCGGTGGCTCATCACCTACGCAGATCTGATAACGCTGCTTCTTGCGTTCTTCATAATGATGTACACGTTCTCCAAGCAGGATGCCCAGAAATATCAGGAAGTATCCGGATATCTCAAGACGATATTTTCGGGGGGATCAGGTTTTCACAAGACGGGGAGCGGATCAGGAGCAAAACTTGTTGAACCCCTGCCGAAAGCCGGGGATGGCAATGAAATAAAAAGGCAACTGGAAGATGAAATACGGGCAATGGCTGATCAGCAGGAAGCGCAAATCTCGGTGTTCAGGGATGAGAGAGGTATCGTAATAAGGATTCTGGATCGCGCTTTTTTTGATGAGGGAAGGGCAGATCTCACGGAAGCGGCCAAAAGCGCCTTAAAGAAGATCGTGCCTATCATCAAGAACAGCAACTGCCAAGTGAGGATAGAGGGTCATACGGATGATGTGCCTATCGCCACGTCGGAATTCAGGTCCAACTGGGAGCTTTCCGTAAGAAGGGCTACCGAGGTGGTGAGGCATCTCATAGAAAAATACGGCTTCTCGCCGGTCATGATCTCTGCTTCCGGGTACGCGGAATACCGGCCGGTTGCCGGTAATGATACCCCGGGGAACAGGGCGCTCAACAGGAGAATAGAAATCATTCTGCTGCAGCCGGGCAAGCCGGAGACGGTTGCTTCTCCGCTGGCCGTCGGCTCCATTCCACCGCCTATTTAATATACCGGCCAAATAAGTTAAGATTATGCTCATGAAAGAGAAGGAATTTGTATTTGGACCCGTTCCCTCAAGGAGATTGGGTTTCTCTCTCGGCGTCGACATAATCCCCCGCAAGCACTGCACTTTCGATTGCATATACTGCCAGGTGGGCAAGACAACTGCCAAGGATGTGGAGAGGAGAAGCTTCGTCGACCCGGACCTCGTGGTGAAGCAGGTGATCGAAAGGGTCGCGAAGGGCGGCCGGATTGATTTTGTGAGCCTCTCCGGGTCCGGCGAACCTACTTTGAATGCAGACATTGGCGGAATTATCGCAGCATTGAAAAGACGAATTTCTATCCCTCTTGCGGTGATAACCAACGGCTCGCTTCTTTTTCTCGAGGATGTAAGGCGTGACTTGAGCAGCGCGGACGTTGTTCTGCCGTCCCTGGATGCTGCGAGCGATGAAGTGTTCGAACGGATCAACCGCCCCCATCCCTCATTGAGCTTGAGTCGTATTGTGGAGGGACTAAAGGCGTTTGCGTCTGAATATAGGGGCAAAGTCTGGCTGGAGTTAATGTTGATAAAAAACATTAACGATGCATCACAAGAAGTTGAAATGCTAAGGCAAATAGTGCGTAATATACCGGCCGATAAGATCCACCTCAATACAGTTGCAAGGCCGCCGCTTGAGGAAACGGCAATGGGGTTGGAAAGGGCAGAAATGGAATCCATTGCCCGGCGGTTTGGAACCGGATGCGAGGTGATAGGCAGTTTCAAGGGACCGGTAGCGACGGCAAGCGGGAAGGAGTGGGAGGAGTCGCTCGTAGACACGGTGAAGAGAAGGTCGCTCAGCGCGGAAGACGTGGTAAGAACGACGGGCCTGTCGTTATCAGAGGCAAAAGAACGTCTTGACAGGCTTGTGAGAGCACACAAACTGAAGGCCACTCGGTTCGGAGGCAAGCTGTTTTATACCGCTGAAGAGGAAAAGATTTCCTAGCCGAGAGGAATTTATTTCCCAATGGTGAGAATCAGGAATGGGCACAAAAACAGGTTAAAAACAGGGGAATTGTGTTGACAAATGGTCTTGCTGAAATTATCATAGATTCTTCGTTGATTCAGAAATCTCAGGGATATTATAAAGGGCTATGACCGAAGTTTCGGACTGGTTTGTAGAAAAAACGGCAACAAGGACCCTGAAGGCGCTGGAAGCGAACTTTTTTGGCGTTGCGTTTTTTCAGAGAAGAGAAGAACTGACCGCGGCCATACTTGACCTTGCCCGTCCCGGTATGAAAGTGGGTTTTGGAGGTTCGGTCACGCTGAGAGAGCTGGAGCTGCCAAGATTATTAAAGGAGAAGGGCGCAATACCGCTCGATCATTGGCAGGAAGGCCTCACGAAGGAGGAAGTGCTCGAGTTAAGGAAAATGCAGTTAACGTGCGATCTTTTTCTGACGGGAACAAATGCGGTCACGGAAAAAGGCGAGATCGTCAACATTGACGGCGGAGGCAATCGCACCAATGCAATGACCTTCGGGCCGGCTAAAGTTATTATTGTTGCCGGGATCAATAAGGTAGTACCTGATACGAACGCGGCAATCGACAGGATACGAAGGGTCGCAGCGCCCATGAATGCAAAGAGGCTCAAGATGGCGGTGCCGTGTGTTGAGAAAGGCTACTGCCAGGACTGCAGGTCGGAGATGCGAATTTGTCGTGTGACTTCGATTCTGCACAGGAAACCTATTTCTACGGATGTCTCTGTCTATCTGGTAAACGAAAAACTGGGATACTAAAAGGGGGAGCAATGAAGATCGAGAGGGCTGTGGTAAGCGTGTCGAACAAAGCCGGTTTGTCCGAGTTGGCGCCTTTTCTGAAAAGTTATGATGTGGAAATTATTTCCACAGGAGGAACAAAAAAGTACCTGGACGATTTGAAGGTGAACCCTAAGGACATAAGCGAACATACGGGATTCCCTGAAATAATGGATGGGAGAGTGAAGACTCTGCACCCGAAGGTACATGGGGGTATCCTGAACGTAAGGGGTAAGGCTGACCACCAGGAGGCCATGAAGGCTCTCAACATAAAGAACATCGATATGATCGTAGTCAATCTCTACCCCTTCAAGGAAGTGGTAAGCAAGGGATGCACCTTTGAAGAGGCCATAGAAAACATCGATATCGGGGGACCTTCGATGATCAGAGCTGCGGCAAAGAACTACAAATACGTAACCGTCGTGGTGGATCCTGAAGATTACCAGAGGGTGATGGACAATATGAAAGCGAATAACGGTGAGACCACGGAGGATCTGCGTTTCTTCCTGGCAAAGAAGGTGTTCTTCCTCACCTCTGATTATGACAGGGCTATCTATGACTATCTTTCAAAGGCAACTCACTGACAAGGAAAGGATATGAGAGTACTGGTTGTAGGCAGTGGCGGACGGGAACATGCCCTTGTGTGGAAGCTGGCGCAGTCCCCTGGAATAAACGCATTATTCTGTGCGCCGGGAAACGGAGGAATCTCCCGCATTGCTTCGTGTGTGGATATACAAGCGGCGGACGTGGACCGACTGTTGGGCTTCGCGAAGAAAGAAAAGGTCAACCTTGTGGTCGTCGGCCCTGAGAACGCCTTGGCAGCCGGAATAGTGGATACCTTCGAAGGGGCGGGTATACCCGCGTTCGGCCCCCGCAAGATTGGGTCCCAGATCGAGACCAGCAAAGTTTTCGCCAAAACGCTGATGGACAAGTATGGCATCCCTACGGCAAAATTCCGGAGGTTCGAGGCATTCGATGACGCCCTGGCTTATATAAAAGGTCTCGCGACCCCATATGTAATAAAGGCCGACGGGTTATGCGCAGGGAAGGGCGCTTACATCATCAAAGAACCTGTTGAGGGAGAAGCGGTGCTCCGTGAGGTGCTGATTCAACGCGTTCACGGAGATGCGGGCAGGGAAATAATCGTGGAGAGTTTTCTCCCGGGTGTTGAGACATCCTATCTCGTTTTCGCCGACGGGACCACGATTGTTCCCATGCTTCCTTCCCAGGACCACAAAGCACTGTTGGACAATGATCAAGGACCCAATACCGGCGGAATGGGTGCTTATACCCCTGTCCCGTTCGTCGATGGCGAGATGGAAGGGGATATCGATAGCAGCATAATGAAGAAGACAATAGACGCTTTAAGGAGCGAGGGGATCACGTACAAAGGGGTCCTGTACGGCGGTCTCATGCTCGAAGGCCGTCGCCCTTATGTGCTCGAATTCAATGCGCGGTTCGGCGACCCGGAAACGCAGCCCATACTGTTCAAGATGGAAAGCGATCTTTTGCCCATTGTCTCGGCATGTGCAGAAGGGACATTGAACAGCATCGGTCCGATAAAATGGAAGCAGGGAGTAAGTCTGTGCGTGGTTATCGCATCCCGGGGTTACCCTGAAAAGCCGGAGAAGGGTAAGAAAATAAAGGGACTCGAGGAACTCGACGGACAGAAGGATGTGTTCGTGTTTCATGCTGGAACCGCGAGGCAGGGTGATGTTTATTACACATCCGGCGGCCGGGTGCTGGGCGTGACAGTGCTCGGTGATACATACGCCGATGCTATCGGGAAAGCATACAATGCAGTATCGCATATTCAGTTTGAAGGGATGTATTACCGGAAAGATATCGGCAAGAAAGCGCTGGGTGCGTAATTTTATCAAGGCGTCGCGTGTGAGATAAATAAAACGGAAGAGAATTCGCATAGGAGAGAGAAAAAATGGCAAAAGAATATGATGTAGCGGTAATCCCTGGAGATGGAACAGGTCCGGAGGTGATCAGAGAAGGGATTAAGGTGCTGAATGCAGCAGCGGATAAATTCGGCTTTGCACTGCGCTACACAAACTATGATCTGGGGGGAGAACGTTATCTGAAGACCGGGGAGACTCTTCCGGATAGCGTTTTGTCAGAACTGAAATCGCACGATGCCATTTATCTCGGGGCAATCGGTCACCCTAACGTGACTCCGGGTATTCTCGAAAAGGATATCCTGCTCAGGACCAGGTTCGAACTGGATCAATATATTAATCTCAGGCCGGTAAAGCTTTACGAAGGAGTTGATACTCCTCTCAAGAATAAGGGACCCGCGGACATAGATTTCGTGGTCGTCCGGGAAAACACCGAAGGGCTGTATACGGGATCGGGAGGCACTCTCAAGAAGGGAACGCCTGACGAGATCGCAATTCAAGAATCGATAAATACCAGAAAAGGCGTTGAAAGGTGTATCCGGTTTGCCTTCGAGTACACGAAGAAAAGGAATAAGGAAAATAAGCTCACCCTGTGCGGAAAGACGAATGTGCTCACCTATGCCTTTAATCTATGGGAAAGGACGTTCTATGAGGTTGCCGGGGAATACCCGGGCATAAAGACCGACTACGCTCATGTGGACGCCACCTGCATGTGGATGGTAAAGAACCCGGAGTGGTTCGACGTGATTGTTACGGACAATATGTTCGGCGACATCATTACGGACCTGGGAGCCATGATACAGGGAGGATTAGGAATAGCGTGCGGCGGAAACCTTAATCCGGAGGGCGTATCCATGTTTGAGCCGATGGGCGGTTCTGCCCCCAAATACACGGGAAAAAACGTCATTAACCCGCTGGCTGCCATCCTTGCGGGCGGTATGATGGCAGAGTTCTTCGGGGAGGCTCAGGCAGCCCAGTCCATTGAAGGCGCTGTCATGAAGGCATTGAAGAATGACATCAGGTCGCTTGATGCAGGCAAAATGGGAATGGGCACGACAGACGTGGGTGACCTTATCGTCCGTTATCTGGGTTAGGATTCCCGTTACCCAGCTCTTTAAGCTTTTTGCTCAGTGTATTCCGGTTTATCCCCAGCAGCCTGGATGCCTGGGTGATGTTATTGTTCGCTATCTTCATTGCTGAAGCGATGAAGATCTTCTCCATCATCAATTGAACGCTCTGAAGTATATTATCGTTATCGTTCACCTTTGACACGAGAAGTTTCTCAACTATTGTTTCGAGTTTTCCTTCGACTTGTTTATAAAGGCGGTTGATTTCACCACCGCTCAGACCGTGGTCCTTCATGGCAACCTCAGATTGATTCGGGTTTCCCGTCTGTCTTCGAATGGAAGAGACTTGAATGGTGGTATGGAATGTGAGTACGCGATAGAGTTGCTAAGGGATATGGCTGTAATCTTCATGTATATATTATTGATGGTTCTGATAAGAGATATTATGTTAACTCCCGATACTATCTTGCTGAGCGCTATATGTTAGCCGTAAGGTCCCGGCAGTGTCAATCAAAATATCCCCCACTTCAGTTTCAGTGACGCCCGTCATGATGCAGGAGCCCCGTTATGCTGCGACACCCGGCCGAGATGCTGCCTGACTTTCGAAGGGTCAATATGCACATACTCGCCGGGCTTTAGCTGGCCTATGACTATGCCGTCGATTCTCACGCGCTTCAGCTTCAGGACGGGATGAGAGAGAGCTTCTGCCATCTTCCGGATCATTCGATATCTTCCCTCTGTCACGGTGATTCTATACCATGCGTTGGCCGTTGTGTATCTCACGAAAGCAATATGCTTGGCCCTGTAACATCGGCCTTCCACAGGAACCCCGGCCATCATTCGTCTCAAGTGATCCTCGGTTAGTCGGCCTGAAAACTTGACAAGATACTCTTTCTCTACCTCATATCGTGGATGCATGAGAAGATTGGCGAACTCCCCGTCATCGGTAAAGAGCATGAGGCCTTCCGAGTTGTAGTCGAGGCGGCCCACGGGAAACAGATGACCGGGGAGTTTGATCAGGTGGCGGGCGATCGGCCGTCCTTTGGGATCGGCAAGATCGGAGATGTAGCCGATCGGTTTATAGAGCGCAACGTAGCGATGGTGCGTGGAGAGCGTAAGCTTTTTGCCGCCGAAGGTCACCGAGTCCCTTTCGGTATCAACGTGATGAAACGGGTCGACGATCACCCGGCCGTTTACCTTTACGCGTCCTGACCGGATAATGTCATCGGATTTGCGGCGTGAAGCCACACCGGTTTGCGCAAGGAACTTGGACAATCTTTCAAGGGGCATATTGATAGATTAAACTTAGTCTTTGAATATCTCCACGGTCTTTTGCGATTCCACCCGGTATATGGGCTTGATTACGTGCCTCTGGCGGGTGGCCTGGTGGTACACGTTAAGGGAAATCGGCTCGACATGAAACAGTGGGTTGAGTCGAACTTCGATTACGGTTTCATTTTGTTTTGAGAGGTCGAGTAGCGCCTCCTTGGTGATCTCTTCCTGAGAAGTATGAAGGAGCGATTCGTTGAAAAAGTACCCCCTTTTAAAAGACGCTACAAGCCGATGAACCCCTTTGGACAGACTGATTGGATACTTCTGATCGGGTGCAGGTGTCAACACTTCATTATCTACCCTGACCTTCACGTCCACGGGACTGATCAAATTGAACTCAGTTCTCTTCATACTTTGCTCGACAAAAGGGTTGCCGGCAGCTTCTCGTGTAATCAAGTGCGGTTTTTCATCCTTTAAGGGTTGGTAAGTTGTAGACTTGACGACCACATTGATAATGGATCTCTCGATAGTCGACGGCTCCCGGGGAGGGAGAACCACTGTCGAAAGAGCGGTTCGATATCGAGGCTCCAACGGCAGCGAGAATTGCATTGTGGCGTCGTGGCCGTTCGCGTCCACATTCCGTATCATTATGTTAATCTTGTTTCCCGATAGGCTGTATTTTCCCATTATGAGTGCATGAACCGAAGACTTCTTCATCGCGTCTTTAACGAAGTCAATCACCTTCTCGTCGCTGTCAGGGTAGAAAACGAGGTTATTAAGAAACTGCTTGTTCACCAGCTTGATGCGCTTTTTCTGAGCGAAAATTCTGCGAAGTTCGGTGGCAATCTCGTCCGAGAACGCGGACACCGCATTGTTCTCGTCGAATACGCCATAAACACAAACCGTCAATCGCTTGTGAGGTTCATAGGGGTCTACAACGGTTGACAACGTGCGAATGGCAAAAGGAAAGAAAGTGGCATCTGTGTATCTGACAGGATCAAAGAAGACAGAATTCCCCGCCTCAACCTCCCTTTTTGCTTTTACGATCTCACAGACACTGGTTTGATATCGCGTCTTAGTCACGGCACACTGACCGATAACATTGTCGGAGGCCTGTATTTTGTCGAGGGCAATTGACCCTATGTCGCCCTTTGTGAGTCCTTCCTTCTCGCCAAGGTTCAGAAGCGCCTTGTCGCCTGTAAGCGCAGCTATCCTCTCCTTCGAAAGAGGGGCGACAACCCCGATAAGTGAGTCTGTAGCAAAAGATAAGGGGATCAGGACCGCCAGTGCGAAGGTTAAACAGATTATGCCCAGCAAATTCTTCATTTATCCCTCTTTTCCGTGTAGAGATTTCTGATCAGGGTAGGAGTGATGAATATAAGGAGCTCCGTTTTATTATCGGTCTTCGTGATCTTCTTGAACAGCCAGCCGAGCAAAGGAATGTTTTGCAGAACGGGAACGCCCGACTGTTGATCGTCCTGTGTGACCTCGTAGATCCCACCCAGTACCAACGTCTCTCCATCCCTCACCAACAGCTCGGCAACGGCCTCTCTTTTATCGATTGCGGGAACACTGCCAAATCTGGAGTCGAAATTCGGCTGATCTTTTTTTGCCTTGACCTTCATGCTTATATTGCCGTCCTTGACGACATGAGGCGTTACTTCAAGTTCCAGCACCGCATCTTTGAATTGGATGTTTGTGCCAAGGTTGCTCGAGGATGTTTGATATGGGATCTGGGTGCCCTGTGTTATGCGAGCAGGACGATTTTCCGACGTGATGACCTTCGGATTTGATATTATTTTAGCTTTCCCATTGGCCTCCAGGGCCGAAAGGATGACATCCAGCTGGAAGCTGTCTGTCACGCTCCCGATGTAGAGCCCGAGTGCCCCACCCGCTCCTTTGCCTATAGATGCGGGCATATTTACGTTATAGGGATAATTCACATTGCCTGTCGTTCCCGGCCTTGACCCGATGTTCCCGGTCGGTGATGTGAAGGTGACGTCGCCTGTAGCCGATGCACTATCGATCTGTCTCGATCCGGTCAGAGTGACCTGTTCACCTCGAATCTGGCTCTTGAGGTTCGCTCCCCACTGGATGCCGAGTTCTTTTGAGAAGGTCGAAGTAGCTTGAACAATACGCGCTTCTATCTGTACCTGCTGCGGCGGTATATCGTGCTGCTTTATCAGTTTCACTATGCTTGCCACGTTATCCTTGGTGTCTTTGATGATAAGCGCGCTGTTCCATTTGACTAATGTGACGACCCCGTTGGGTGACAATAAACCCTTTGGTTTTTCCACCAGCACTGTTCCTGTACCGGGCGCACCGGCGCCGCCCGCGGCCTGGACCACATCCTTTGCCATCGCTGAGGTTTCGCCCCTTACCATTTTCTCCACATCGGCCGCATCGGCATAATTCACATAGACGGTCTCGGTTACAAACTCTTCTTCGAGTTTTTGCTTTGCCTCTTTCTCTTTGATAAACTCAAGTCTTTCCTTTGTGCCCCGGTCTTTTTCCTCGTAGAATTTTTTGAGAGTCATGACACGGATAATGCTCTCTTCTTCGATCTTGGCAAGATCATTATTCCTCAGAATTACATCAAATGCCTCGTGGTGCGAAACATTTTCCAGCTTGATCGTCACTTTGCCTTTCACATCGTCGGCGATGACAATATTTTTCTTTGATACTTCGGCAAGCACCCTTAGCACGTTTCTGACGTCCGCATCCATGAAGTCAAAGGATATCTTTTGAGCAGATTGCCTGTTGATCTGACCCGAAGATACGGAGGCTCCGAGAAAGATCATCAAGAAGATTAGAATTAGCGGTTTTTTCATATTCCACCCTTCCTATTTTCGGGTAATATCCAGCACGATCTTACGGGTATCGCCTCTTAGTTTATATGCGAGGACTACTTTATCCTCAAGGATGTCGAACAGCCAAAGGTTCTGATTGAGGGAATCACCTTTCTTGAACAGCATTCCCCTGCCCTGCACGTCTTCCATCATGGCGAATCTGACCGCCCCTGTCTTTATTACTCCCACAAGCTTCAGCTCCTCGAGCTCATATCCTACCTTTTCTATGATTCCGGCAGCGCTTTTCTTCTTCATCCTGTAAAGGTAGATCGGCTCGAACGGATCTCTCCTGTCTTGAGAAGCATATGCAACAAAGTCTTTGTCCGTTACCGGCATGGGCGGCTTAGGCGCAT
The DNA here is from genome assembly GCA_002067405.1 of Syntrophorhabdaceae bacterium PtaU1.Bin034. The sequence continues at coordinate 13,763 of MVRP01000084.1, forward strand.
TAGGTTCGTTCTTTTCGGCCGCAAATATATTACAGGCCCAAAAGAGCGAGCAGAACAGCAAAACAGTGAGAATGTTACTTCTTAGCCGGCACATTTTTACCGTCCTTTTTTTCTCCCTTCTTTTTTCCGTCAGATTTCTCCTTTTGCGGCTCTTTTTGAAAAATGTAGGTTTTAGCCGTGCAGGTGCCTTCAAGCAAAACCTTTTGACCAACTTCTCTCGAATCCAGCGTAAAACTGGCGACCTGAACGATTCTTTCCAGCTTACGAATTCCGTCAAAGAAATACCCCACGCTATGATAGGGCGCTGAATACTTGATCTCAAACGGCAACTCGGAATACAGTTCACGGGCCTCGGGGCTTTTTGGAGCAAAGTACTTGATCTTTGTCTTCGTCTCCTGGGCCGTAAGAGAAACCTGCCTAAGGAGGCCGGGGATTTCTTTTTCTTCCGGCATCTGCCTGATCAGGTCCTGAAGGTCTGCCCTGATCTGATTACACTCCTTTCGTGCCTTTTCAATATTGTTTTTTGCGGCGGTCACCTTCGATAATTCCTGCCGCCCCTTACGTATCTCTCCCTTCAATCTATCTGTTTCCTGCCACTGAGAACTAAATATAAGAAAATATGAAGCCAGGAGGATCAGTGCTGGAAGAGCGATGAACAGGACGATCCTGTATTTCTTCGGTAGAGATAGTTCTTTGATATCAAGTCTCACGATCCCACACCACCTTCGACAACAAACTTCTTGGCCTGAACCCCCGCCTCCGTGATGTCCTCCACGCTCTTCAGCTCCACATTTTTGAGATAAGGGAGTTTGGCAAGATTATCGACGAAATCACAAATTGATTCATTGTCAACCGACCTCCCCTCGATCTCAAACTTTGCCTCATCCTTGCGAAGCTTCTTGAACCATACATTGTCTTTCACAAGGGATGAAAGATCGTAAAGAAACCTGGGCGCTACCGCCCTTCCCTGTTTGATGGTATCCATCAGGGCAATTTTCCTCGATATCTCCTTCTTTTCCTTTTCGATGGATAATAATTCCTTCTGTATGCCTTGCAGCAACGCTGTCTGTTTTTTTATCGAGGCCATTTCAGACTGCAGTGTCTGAATGTGTTTGTTGTTTTTTGTGTAAACGACGGCGACAACAGCAAGACTGAAGATCAAGCCTGCGAGAAGAATATAGAAATCAAGGTTTACGTGACTTTTTTCGTGCTCTTTTCCCGGCAGAAGATTGACTCGTATCATAAACTGCCGTCGTCCTTCCTTGAAGAGAGGTAGAGAGCTACCGGCATGAAGACCTCATGACCCTCGTAGAGGTTTATCGCTTCTGCCTCTGCCTGCTTTAACAACCGGAAGGGGTTGAGCAGTTCAACCGCTATTCCCGTCTCATTTTCTATCTGCTCTTTCAGTCCTGGAATAAGCGCGGAACCGCCTGTCAAATATATCCTGCCCACCGTCTCTCTGGGCTTTGTTGCCACATAGAAATTGATCGTTTTGTTGATCTCGGATGAGATATTCGCCACAAAATCCTGGAGCACCCCCTGCACATCATCTCGTGCCCTCAACTTCTTTTCTTCCGCTTCTCTTTTGTCGACCCGTTGCAACTGGGCAATCTCACCGGTGATGTACTTCCCGCCAATGAGTATTTCTCTGGTAAACTCTATATTCACTTCTTTCAC
>MVRP01000085.1 GCA_002067405.1 Syntrophorhabdaceae bacterium PtaU1.Bin034
GTCACCTATTTTACAGGAGGTACATCCCTTTTTGTTTGCCTCTATTTGAATTTACACAGTCAAGTTTACACTACCCAGGATTGTATCGAGGTACTCCTCCACCATTTTCTCATCATCTATTACCACCACGTATCTCATACAAACCTCCTGATATCCCTAATTTGTCTAAGCACGTTGTGCGATCACGACAACGTTCTCCAGGCTATTGTTTGGTATCAGGACGCTGCATGGGATAACCGCGGAAATCCGGGCTGGGGTACTGTTGACGGGGAGTCGGGGAAACTGGCTGCGCGGTGCTGCTCTACGGTAGATTGGAGAAGGAGCGTGAGGGGATCCTGCTTCTGCGTAACATTCGTTCCACCATATCGGATAGTTCCCGTCTGTCAACGGGCTTCAAGAGAAAGGCGAAAAGGTCGTTGGTCACCCCCCCCCCGAAAGCTCGTCCACGGGGGCTCCCGCAAGAAGGATCACGGGAATCTCAGGATTAAGGTGCCTTACGTGCGCGATCAGTTCCGTTCCTTTCATGCCGGGCATCGCCTGATCGGTAATGAGAAGATCGAACGCATGAGGACTTTCGGCAAAGAGGCGTTCCGCTTCTTTACCATCGGTCCTGCAGGTGACCGCGTAGCCCAATCGCTCAAGGCTTGTTTGCGCTACCAGAACGATGGCTTCGTCGTCATCGACGAAGAGGATGCGCTCTCTTTTCGTCTGCGGCCGAAGGCTACGATCCATGAGGTCAGTATACATCTGCGTTGAAAGGTATTCAAGAAGAGGGTGAAGGTCCTTGACGGTTCCTTTTTCAACTCGGCTGGTATTTCATGAACGAGACTTTATGCTCATCAATAAGAAAAGTTCCTGGGAACGAGGCAAGCGCGGCAAATACGGGCTGACTTTTCATTCAGACCGGCAGCTCAACCGATTTCTCTCTCCTACACGTCGCTCTTTCTCACCCCCGAAGGCCACCATGCGGGGGAGATAACCTTATGGTCCTTCTCCTCGCTCATGCCGCGGCGAAGGTGATCGAGTACTGGGAGTTCCGGAAACGGATCTGTCGCTGTGCAGACTGGAAACTGCAAGAGACAGCGCCCCTCCCAAGGGTCTTCGATCCCGAGCTTGCCTATGGATGTTGCGAACAATCCGAAAACGCCGCTTGACATTGCTGACAAAGCAGTTTTCTCCTCTGAGCGTCATCACCTGCGGTTGCCAACGAACGCACGGAAATAGAAATGGATGGCTGTTCCTATTTTGCCTGGTCGATACGCAACGGATCCGCCTTAAGCAGGAATGCACTTCGATTCTGAAAGGTTGTTTTCAAGCCTTCGGCGGCACCGCCATGAGCCCTATGTGCTATGGTGGTCGGCTCGACTCTCAACATACTCTCCGTACTCCTTCAAAAGGATATGACGATACTCATTGCGAATACCCTCCGCCAAGGGAATATGATTCTTTTCTTCCAGTCTCATCATAATCTCTTCAATGGTCTCGCGGTTCGCCTGTTTGCCTTGAGAGTAGAGATCGGCCAGTATTTCACTCAAGCCGTTTACGCGGACTTGAGTACCATCAGGAAATTTCAACATGCGCCAACTAACTGTCGGCTTGTCGGAATCGTCTCCTCAGGTTATTCAGCCCATCTTTTCAAAGAGTGACATAGCACACCTCCTTAATCACTCAAGCAATCACTCAAGCCGATACGGCCTATCGGCACGTATAGTAACAGACCCCCGTGGGAGTCTCCTTCGCATACGGAAAGTACCTCCGCTTAAACCACAGCGATAGATGGACCAGGTTGATGAGTACCGGGACCTCCACGAGAGGGCCGATGACCGCCGCGAATGCCTGGCCGGAATTGATGCCGAAAACAGCGACCGCAACCGCGATGGCCAGCTCGAAATTGTTGGAAGCGGCAGTAAAAGAAAGGGTCGCCGCCTGGCCGTAGTGGGCACCTACCTTGACACTCATAGAGAAGGAAACGAGGAACATGATGATGAAGTAGATGAGCAGCGGGATCGCGATGCGGACAACATCGAGGGGGATCTTCACTATGTACTCTCCTTTCAGGGAGAACATGACGAGGATGGTAAAGAGCAGAGCGATCAGGGTAATGGGGCTGATCTTCGGGATGAACCGCTCGTGATACCACGTCTTGTCCTTCACCCTGATGAGGATGAATCGTGTGATGACACCGGCGATGAACGGGATGCCGAGGTAGATGAAGACACTTTTTGCGATCTGGCCGATGGTAATGTCCACGACCACCCCCTTCAGGCCGAGCATCGGGGGGAGTACCGTGATGAAGATGTAGGCATAGACAGAAAAGAAGAGTACCTGGAAGATGGAGTTGAAAGCAACCAGGCCCGCGCAATACTCGGTATCGCCCTTTGCGAGGTCGTTCCACACGATCACCATGGCGATACACCGGGCCAAGCCGATCATGATGAGGCCGACCATGTACTCCGGATAGCCCTTTAGGAACAGGATGGCGAGAACGAACATGAGGACCGGGCCGATGACCCAGTTCTGCACGAGCGATAAACTGAGAACCTTGAAGTTTTTGAATACCTCCGGCAGTTCCTCGTACCGCACCTTCGCGAGAGGCGGATACATCATGAGGACAAGCCCTATGGCGATGGGGATATTGGTCGTCCCCGCCTGGAATCGATTCCAGAAATCGACGACGCCGGGAAACACATAGCCCCACCCAACACCGATGAACATGGCAAGGAAAATCCACAGGGTCAGAAAGCGGTCGAGAAAAGAAAGGCGACGTACCGGATCGTCCATCCCTATGCCCCCGCACAGCAACCGGCCGAGACATCAGGAAGTTCCTCTGCCCTTGACGCCATGAACGCTTCCAGCCTTCTGCGGTCGTCGGCCATCTCTTCTTCCGTGACCCGGTCGGCTATTGACAGAAAGAGAAGCCGCTTGAAGAGGTCCGATTCGTTGAGGCGGTAATGCATCCACTTTCCCTCCCGCCTGTCCTTCACAAGCCCTGCCTCCTTGAGTGCCTTCAAATGGAACGAGACCTTCGGCTGAGACATATTGACAGCAGCCACCAGGTGGCACACACAGAGCTCGCCGTTCTCCAAGAGCTTGACGATCCGGAGCCGCGTTTCATCCGACAATGCTTTGAACAAGGAAAGGAGCTCGTCCATCGTACCCTCCAAATCATATCAATAGTATCTAATGTTAATTAGCTCATTTGTAACTTTATGTCAATATATTAGTAAATATACAAATAAGGAACGGTTTATATATAGACTTGACATACGCTGTTCGGGTATTTATGATACATGATATGGAAACTGTTTCTCCCTTCACTGTAGTCCCCGCTGTACCCTGCTGAGGTCCTTCAGAAAAGCGGGGTCCGGTCAGACCCCCTCGCCTCGATCAGCCCTTTGTCACAGATTCGATAGAAACCGCTATGGGTCAGGTCCCTTGCGTGTCACAAGTATTCGGCCGTGCTGAGCGGCTCGGCGCCTTTAAAGCACGGTGGGGAATAGGACGGATGAATTACAGGGTCGACCCTGGTCTTTACGCAATAGGCAAGCCCACCGAAGAGTCGCCGGTCTTCGTCACCGCCAACTACAAGCTGAGTTTCGATCTGCTCAGAAGAGCCATCTCATCCATACACGGGTGGATTCTCATCCTCGATACGCTGGGTATCAACGTGTGGTGTGCTGCGGGGAAGGGCACTTTCGGAACCGATGAGCTGGTGGACCGCATCCAGTCAAGTGGGCTTGCGGATGTCGTCTCTCACCGAAGACTCATCGTGCCCCAACTCGGGGCTCCGGGCATTGCAGCTCATGAGGTGAAGAGGCGTTCCGGTTTTCAGGTCATTTACGGCCCGGTTCGCGCCGAAGACTTGCCTGCCTTCCTGAAACAGGGTCTCAAGGCAGAAGGCCGGATGAGAACAAAAGACTTCGGGTTCATGGAGAGACTGGCCCTTGTCCCGATGGAGGTGCTGCCGGCTGTGAAGACCGCACTCCCTGCTGTGGCAGGGCTTTTTGTTCTCTCTTTTCTTATGACGGGGCTTTCCGCACCCAGAGCGCTCGGCTCCGTCCTGGTCCCCCTCGTTGTCATAGGGGCCTCCATACTCGCAGGCGCGGTGCTCACCCCGCTCTTTCTGCCCTGGCTTCCGGGCAGGGCTTTTTCGATAAAAGGGTTTATCGTGGGCCTGCTGTCTGCCGTTGTAATCTCCCTGATTATCGGTAGCGGCCATAATCCGAGCGTCGCGGGAACGCTTGTTCCTCTGATCTCAATTCCTGCCATGAGTGCCTACCTTGCAATGAATTTTACGGGCTCCTCCACATTCACGTCACTCTCGGGCGTCAGAAAAGAGATGCGCTTTGCCCTCCCCCTTGAGATAACCGGGGTTGCTGCAGGTCTCGTCTTGTGGATTATCGCTATTGCGGGAGGGTAGGAAGAAGAAATGCAGTCCATGCTTTATCTCAAACACGTTGTAACCCTCGCCTACGAACCAGAGACATGCAACGGCTGCGGAATGTGTCTTAACGTCTGCCCCCGTGGGGTGCTTCGGCGTTCGAACGGGAAGATTGAAGTCGCGACACGGGATGCGTGCATAGAGTGCGGGGCATGTCAGCTCAACTGCCCTCGCGGCGTATTAACCGTCAGAGCAGGCGTCGGCTGCGCGTCCGCGCTTATCAACCAGATGCTCGGCAGAAAAAAGGCCTGTTGCGCCACCGACGAAGATACATCCCCTTCCTGCCGATAGACACCATGATCGGGCCGGGGGAACGGCAATGCCAAAGGGCACGAGGTTATGGGAAAGTTGAAAGTATTATTCCTGTGTACCGGCAATTCCTGTCGAAGCCAAATGGCTGAAGGCTGGGCAAAGCATCTGCTGAGCGGGACAGTCGAAGCATATTCAGCGGGAACAGCGCCAAGAGGCGTTGACCTGAGAGCAGTGAGGGCCATGGCCGAAGTTGGGATCGACATATCGGGATACCGGTCAAAGTCGGTTTTCGACCTTCCTGATATCGAATTCGACTACGTTGTTACCCTCTGCGACGATGCGCAACAGGCATGTCCCTTCTTCCCCGCAAAAACCGCACTTATTCATCACGGCTTTGACGACCCGCCACGGCTTGCCGAGGTTGCAAATGACGAGGACGAAGTCATGGGTCACTACCGGCGTGTGCGCGACGAGATCAAAGCCTATGTCGAAACGCTGCCCGACTCGCTAAAGGATGAGCATTAAATACGGTGGCAACAATTGTTTCTCCTCTCTAGCATAAAGGGAAATATTGCGCTTGTTCTCTTTTTGAACAGCACAAGTGGAAACGCATTGCAGTACACAGCCTCCGGGAATGAACATAGTTCGACTTCACGCGATGAGCCGTGACGCCTGGTTGCAGACATCAGAGTGTTCCGTTGCGGGAATCCCATGCACACATAACTCTTTACCCCGTAGCTCTCAGACGTTTTGATTCCGTACCTACCTCGGCGGGAAGCAACCTGTCCTTGGGATTTTTTTTAAAGACAACAACGGGGGTACCGATTCACTCACACATCCATTCTGATAACGGTAAGGCGTCTATCTCCACGAAAACGATAAACACGTGACTTATGTGACCACCAGGCACCCCATGCACCTTACCCAAAGGACCGCCTAAAATCTAACCGCCCGGCCTTCTTTCTTGTTTCGCACCAAGAAACTCGACCCTATCTGTCATCGAGCTGGGTACATCTCGTGTGAGACAGAATAGTGGGTCTATCCTCAAGCTCAAGCCCTCTTGTATATACAGGCATCACATAGAACTCAAGGTATAACTTCTGTCCTGTGCAAGGTTCCCATTTATTCAGAATCGATTCATATTAGAGGCGGCTGATGAGCGTAAAGGAATTGGTAGGAAGACGCATCAAGGAAGTGAGGCAGGCGAAAGGACTGTCGCAGGAGGCGCTGTCTGAAAAAATAGGCATGAGTGCCAAGTATTTGAGCAGCATTGAATGGGGCAAGGAGAATCCCACTCTCGATACGCTGATAAAACTGGCGGACGCACTCCACCGAAATATTAAGTATTTTCAATAACTGGCAAGAATCAATGTAGTGCGATTTCGTGCGAAAATGAAATCGCACTACATGTCTTCAGCATAGACGGTTCCCCTTTATGTAGACAAGGGCCTCGTTTCTCTCGTTACCCCATCAGCCTTTCAGGCGCGAGCGGGGTTTTTTTGGTTCGAGCTTGACCACGAGATGCGCATCAAGGGCATCCGCGATCCTTCTCAACGTTTCCACCGTTGCCCTTTTGAACCCTCCCCGTTCGAGCCTTGAGAGGGCGGGCTGCTTTGTTCCTATTCTTCTAGCCAGCTCTTCCTGCGTAAGACCGGCCTTTTCCCTCGCTTTAATGACCCCTTCCAGTATGTCAAATTCTTCATCCAGTCCCTGCCATGCCGTCTGGAACGCGGGGTCCTTCATCTTTTCTTTGAGGTGTTCCTTCACCGTTCTGCCTCTCATGCTGCGCCTCCTTGTCGCCGCAGGTAATCCTGCAGCCTCTTCTCAATCTCACGCTTCGGGGTCTTCGCTTCCTTCTTCACGAAACCGTGAAGTAAAATGAATCGCTTACCCGTGTAACCGAAGTAGAGAACCCTGATTTTTCCAACGTCATCGATTATTCTCAGTTCCCTTATCTTCCCCTTTATCTGCTTTGTATAAGGTTCTTTAAGCAGGACGTGGTACTTCGCCAGAAGATCAATAAGGCGGAATACCTTCGCCTGTGTTCCGACCGGCAGCGAATCGATGAACTCCGCCACCGGCTCGCTCCCTTTGACATCGCTATAGTACTCTACCGTTCATTCCACATCGATGGTAATTATAACATCTATGTTATGTTATGGTAAGTTGGAACTCCGGAGATAGGTTACGTTCCCCCATTCTGGTCCCCGTTGCTTGTTTTTTTGGTCCCCACCAATGCCACCAGAAATGTTGATGCTTTCTGACGGCGCCCGGATTGCGGGCTTCAGGAAGCTATACGCAGGAGCGAGCCAGAGCAGGCGAGTCAAGATTTCACCGTTTTGCACGACTTGGAGGAGTCTCCAAAAACAAAAGAGGTTAGCGTCGGTCGAAGGCCTTCACGTGAAGAGTGTGACGGCCATAGGCAAAGGGGACAAAAGGGAGCCCAAGGAAGAGAATAAAGCAGAAGGCAGAACTCACAAAGCTTCCTTCTCTGCGTTCAGCTTGAGCGAACCATCGGCACGATCCTTTCCGGCGGGATCGTGCGATCGGCATACCATTTGGGATAGTATATGCCGATCTGTTTCTCGATAAAGCCGCTTATCCATTCCAGTTTCCACCAATCCCCGAACGTTATCGTGGTGTTTTCCCAGAGGTACTTCTGGAGGCTCTTTCTTGAAAAACCTTTTTCCGCGAACTTCTTCGCAAGGAGAGGGGTCATTACTATCACGGGGTCTTTGGGGTACTGGATCGCCTTGAGTTCCTTGATCAGGTTCCTCAAATGGATGTCCGGGTCCACTGTTGCCAGTGTACCGGGGCCCAGGACATACCACCCGCCGGTGAAGACTGTAACCGTGCTCTCCTCCGGCTTGAAGCCTTTGCTTACATGGTACGGTTCCCAAGGGCTTTTTCCCTCGTTCTCGGCGATGCAGAAGGTAAACCTGGTCACGTTTCCCGTTGCGCCCATGTCGTTGACCCCTATTTTCGACCCTCCCAGGTTGATAATGAAGAGCCTTAGAGCACGACCGATGGCGCTGTTGGCAAAAGGCCCGGCACCCAGGGCACCGAGGTCCGCATTCATCCCTATCTTTTTCGTGATCGGCCCATTCACCAGCACCATGAAGCTGAAGGAGGTTGTGGAGCGTACGGTTGAAACAAACAACCGTTCCTTCATAAAGGCCTCGACCATGGCGAGGAGCACCGGCATATCCTCCGGTTTGCATCCGGCCATCACTCCGTTTATCGCAACGCCTTCAACCGTAGCCCGCCAGTTCTCAGGAGGCATCAGCCCGATGACCTCTGCTGGCTTGTGGCTCGTGCCGGTCAGCATTTTTTTTACCGCCTCCTCCGTCGGAGGAATAATCGGAAGCCCGTCAGTCCAATAACGCTTCGAAAAATATTCCTGCACCTCCTCCAGGCTGCCCTGCACGGCAACCGTCGGTGGACGGGGCGGCTCTACGACACCTGTCCTTTTCTCTTCCGCCGTGAGGGGTTGGGTCAAACCCTGGATTATCTTGTCCATCACGGACTTGGCCTTTTTCCTGGCCGCCTCCCCGGTGTCGGTAAAGGGATGCTCAACAACTACCTCTCTCTGCCGCAATCCCTCCATGAGACTGCTGGCGTTTGCATCTTCTATAAATGGATCGCCTACGAGACCTACGGTCGGGATTCCCATCTTCTCGATCAAAGCCTGCCAGTGGACACTCCACTGGGTGCATGACCCTCAGTCCATGGGCCCGATGATCACTGCGTGCGCCTTTTCCTTCACCTCTTTCCACAGCTCCGGCTCATCTTCGCCGTAAAACTTCTTCTTTCCCGTATGGACGACTTTCACCTGCGGATAATATTCCGGCAGAAGCCTCGCAACTGCAGCGAAAATCTCCTCCGCGTACGTCTTGCCGGTATTGATAACGTATACCGTCTTCCCGTTCAGGTCCGGAAGGCGGGGAGCAAGAGACAGGACTTTTATTGCCTGCGGCATACCGCGAGGATTCATTGCTGCGAATACTACCTGCTGCTTTTCGGTCTTATCCTTTTGCACTTCTGACAGCGCCGTTCCTGCACTGAATATCACGAAGAGCAGTGCGCTCGAGAACCATAACATTTGTCTTCGCATGATTCCTTCTCCTTTTTGTGCTGGGATCCTGGATGTCAAAAGGGGGCATGCCGCGCAAACCTCCTTACCTTGGCAGGTAGGACGGTACGCCCCTTTTTTTGAATCAACCTGCTTTGCAGATACTACTCACGTCAGCGTCCGGTCTTCGTCAAGGCCGCCCCGCGTACCCGCTTTGTCTGGTGGGCAGTCGGGGCATACAAGGCACTGTTGAAATAGGTCATGCCGAATGTATAGCTCGGAATGCCGCCCGCCACCATAATGTGGATATCTTCCGGACTGTCGAGAAGGGGAACTTTTCCACCCGGCTTCAGCGCCTCTTTGAACGTATTGATGCTCTTCTCGGGAATCTCCCCCGCATCGATCCTCCGCTGTACGGCTGCTACCTCCTGCGGTGTAAGGTTTTCGAAGGGTATTCTTGTGCTGTCATAGATGGACTTCTGAAGGCTCGTCCGGGTCTCGCCGCGTCGGCCCGCTTCCATGGCGAACACGGGCTCGGTAACCAGGAGCAGCTTCGGAGGGCTTGTTATGGCGGTGCCATGTTTCCAGAGCCTTATATCCGATCGGTAAGCATCCTTCAGCTCTTTAACGACCGTGTCCATTATCTCTTTCGGGGTCCAAGGTCGCACCGACCCTCCGCCATACACGCCCAGGCCATATTTCTGGCCGGGGCTCATCACCGTGCCGCCAACGGTCGACACCGTTACACAGCTATCACCCGGCTTGAAGCCCTGGGTCACGTGGTACGGCTCCCAGGGGTTATATTCCTGGTTTTCGGGAAAGGTGAAAAAGGTATGCGACGACGCCCTGCCCACCAATGCCATGTCGTTCTCTCCCGGCCATACCTGGCCGATATTGATGAGATTCAATCTTACGGCGCGTCCAATCGTGTTGTTTGCGCGTGACCCGTAGCCCAGGAGGCCTATTCCCGAATACATGCCGATTTCCTTTGCAATGGGCCCGCTCACGACTATTGCGAGGCTAAAGGAGCCCGTTGAGGTCATCATGTGAAGGAGATCGAAGTTCTTATCGGAGAGGCCTTCCATTGCCGCAATGATCACGGGCAGGTACTCCGGTCTTGCCCCGGCCATTACCGCATTGATCGCGATCTTCTCGATGGTGGCCACGCCGTTCCGGGGAGCGACTTTGCCTATTATCTCCTTAGGGGAGCGGCTTGTTCCGGCAAGCATCGCCTTGACGGCCTTCGCGGTGGGCGGGACAAGCGGCAATCCATCTCCCCAGTGATTATCGAGAAACAAACGGTTAAACTTTTCATAGGCAGTCTGGTAAGAGTCGCCGGTAAGCTTGACTATCCTGGCTTCCGGTTTCTGTGGTGCCTGCGGATTTGCCTCCGCTGCCGATAGCGGGCGTGTAGCTGCATCGACCAGCGAGTCGATGGCTGCCTTCGCTACAGGCCGAATCTCCTGGAGAGTTACCCTGCGGTTGTAATAATCGTGTGCCGGTACCGTCACTATGCGCAGCCTTGGCATGTTATTATCCTTGGCCGATAGCTGTGCGTCAGTCCCGAAATTGTCAGTGGCGACGAAGATTGTGGGTTTTCCGAGCTTTTCCAATCTGATTGCGCCGGACACGCCGGCCCATGTGCACGACCCTCAGTCTCCCACGCCGTAGAAGAATACGTCACACTCTTTGGCGACAGTATCGGCCGTCTTCTGGCTGAGATCGAAGGGGCCCTGATAGCGCTTAACCTTTGCCGTGGGATACTTCTGCTTCAGCAGCTCTTCAACGGCATCCCAGAAGTTGTTCCCGCCTGCCTTTCCGATCCAGTATATGCCTATTGTTTTGCCCGCCAAGTCCGGCACGCGAGTCACCGGTGAAAAAGTCGCCGAGGGCGGTATTTCCCCACGGGGATTGAGCACTTCCAGCGTCACCGCAGTGTGGGCAACGGGCACCGCGTAAAGGCCCATCATAAAGCCCACTGCCGCCATGACGGCAAACAGCCTAGTGAGTCTCTGTTTCATACACTACCTCCTTTGTCATTCCCTTCGTTGTTGCTTCATTAATCCCGGCAGGACACTCCTATCCGCCGTCGTTGCGCACCATGATGACGTAGCCTCCTTTCGGTGCGTTCTTTGCGTTCGATTCGAACATGATTGCATCCTGATACTGCCCTTTCGGCCTGTCTGCCGTAATGACGCATTCTATCGTCTGCTCACTGCCCGCGGCAATGGTCATCGGCTTCTGGGCCGACGCTGCGTGGACCGCAGCACCGGTGCTCTTCATGAAAATGCGGGTTATGATAAGCGGCAGCGTCCCCGTATTGGCGATCGTCAGCTTCCGCCGCACCGCTGTGCCTTCGCTTACGCCGCCCAGGTCAATGCGTCTCGGGGTTGCCTTGATCTTTGCGCAGGGCGCTTCCTTCACGGTGCCCTGGATGGTTACCTCCAGCTCTCCCTGGTCCGGATTTTTCGTGCCCATTGTCGCAGTTTTACGGAATGGACCGGGGAGGCCTGCCGTGTTGAAGATGATGGTGAGCGATGTCTTCTCGTGGGGGGCCAGGGTGTGCTTCCCGAGCACACTCTCGGTACACGCTCAGTTGGTGCGTAAATCGGTGATGACCACCGTGGCTGTACTGTTGTTCTGCACGGTGACGGTCGTACGTGCCGGTACGCCTTCATCGATGGTGCCGAGGTCAACGAGGGCGGGGGTAGCAACGAGGACAGCCTTTCCCGCTGCCAGGACAAGGGCGGTGGCCTTATGGACGCCCTTCAGCTTCTTAGCGTAGTCAAAGTTCGGGTCCTGCCCGCTGGTATGGCAGCGCCGGCACGTCTCGGCCTGCAGTCGGGCGGCGAGCCGGTGCCTGTCAGGCGCCGCCGCGTGGGCAATGCCAGCCCCATGGCATTCTTCGCATTGCACCCCCGCAAGGGCAGGGGTGAGGTCCTGATCGATGAAGCCGCCGGTGAGGCCGAAACCCGTGACGTGACACCGGACACAACCGGGCAGGTTCTCCTGCCCCGATTTCTTGAGGCTGTCGAAGGCGCGCGCATGCCTGCTTTGAGGCCAATCACGCGAAAGGCTGTCGTGGCATGACAGGCACGTCGTGGAGCCGACATAATCCTGCTGTGCCGCATGAAGCAGGGCAGAAGGCACGAGCAGGAACAATACAATCAGGGGTATGATTGTCGGGGACCGCAGCCGGTCCGATGTTCGCAACATCTTCCTGAACCTGGCCTCTTATTCGGTCGGAAAACCGGCTTCCTTCCATCCCCGTATCGACGGGTCCTTCAGCACCTTCACGTCATTGAACCCGCGTTCGAGCAGCCGTTCGGCGACACTCACGCTGTCTGCTTCTCCCGGACCGCAGTCGCAGTACACGACAATCGGCTTCCCCTTGGGAATGGCCGCGATTTGTTCGTCGCTCAATTTGGGCGCCCAGGGAAAGGAGATTGCGCCCTTGATGTGCCCCTTGTCGTAGGCACGCTTCGGCTGGGCATCGAGGATGACCACCGGGGCCTTACTGTCCATCATTTTTTTCAGCTCCTGGACCGTGATTCTGGGCACATCGTCCCCTTCAGCGAAAAGGCAGGCAGGGACGAGGCAAAAAAGGATCAGTAGGGCCAGGCTCGCCACGGTTTTCTTCATGCGTCACCTCCGTATATCTCCATCGAGATCGGCTCTCGATTTACTGTCTATTCCAAGTTATCACCTTGTCGGGCTCACGTGCTACAGTAATCTCCTTATGACTTTATAAGGCAAAGCGTAAAATGGTTTTAAAGTTGCCTGGATTAGTTCTATAATAGGGGCTCGACAATGGGACATTTTCAGTGCAATCCGCTTCATGTGATCACCTTCTTCCTGGTGGCGACGGAACAGAACTTCAGCAAGGCCGCTTCGCGGCTTTCGATCACGCAGCCCGCTGTAACGCAGCAGATACGCGCACTCGAGACACGGTCCGGGGTGAGGTTGATACGGGTCAAGAAGAAGCGGGTGTACCTCACCAAGGCCGGGCAGGACCTCCTTCCTTACTCGAAGGAGTTGTTCGACCAGGCAATGGTGGCCGACAGTTTTCTCAAAGGCTACCGGTCCAATAGCCTGTTCATAGGCATTGCCGGTCCCTTGCTGCTTTATCTCGGCAACCTCATCGACCACTTCAGGCAGCTCAATCCTTCCGTGCTGGTCGCCATCCGCGAGGGTGCATCGGGGCTGGTCGAAGAACTCCTTGAATACAAACATGACATCTGTTTTGTGGCCCCTTCACCCCCTTACGACGAGAAGCTCCGACTGCATCGGATCCGAACGGGTGGGTCCAATGTTTTTGTTGCGAGCTGCGACTATCCATTGCCTTGAGACAAACCCGTCACGTGGGCTCAGTTGAGCCTGCATCCCTTAATCATCCAGTCCGAAGGTGCAATGTCGCGGGCCGTCGCCCTCCACCATTTCAAAAAGAGAGGGTTGAAACCGCTCATCGGGGTCGAGACGGACAACATCCAGTTCATGAAAGAGCTCGCCCGGCAGAAAACAGGGGTAGCCTTAATGTACGAGCCGAATATCAGGGAGGAAGTCGCGCACGGAGATATGAAGATTATCGAGGTTGAAGACGGTGAGATCAAGCTCGGGGGGATAGATATTCTCATGCACCGTGACAACCCTTCCCCCACTGCACGGTCTTTTCTCACACTGACAAAGGAACGTTTCGACGGTATTATAAAGGAAGTGCCGCCGAAATAAGGCCTGTTCCATTCCGCATATTTCCGGTCGGACCGTCACGGCTATTCGAGTTCCCTGATGCGGAAAACCAACGCGCTGGCCAGCACCAGGAATATGCCGAGGACCGTAATGCCCAGCCTGTAGCTGTACAGGTCCCCCGAGACGCCCAGGAGATACGACATCATGCCGCTCCCGAAGACCGTGCTTGCCGCGATAATGATCCCCGTGGCAAGGCTCCTCATCTCCCGGTTGAATGTTTTTGCGACGGCGATAAACCCCGCTATGGGGATCCCTGCCACGAACAATGCCTGCAGGAAAAGCGCTGCCCCTACGTATTTTACGGGGGCCAGGGCCGCAAGGAGGGTGAAGATACCCTCCATCGCCATTGCCATTGCGATCGTGAAAAACATGAACTCTCTCAGCTTGGACCGGTCAATAAAAAACCGCACGCTATTGCTGCACCGATCGACCCCAATCGTGATACGCCCAGTATGGTATTGGCATACCCTATCTGCACATCCAGTTCTTTCGTCAGATAGAGGGGTATGATGGAATAGATGCCGAGGTTTGCCCCCATGCCGAAGATCCAGATTGCGGCCATCAGCCACAGGGACCGCTTCCTGACGATATCCCTGAACGTTGCCCTAGGTGCACTGCTGATCTTCACCTCGCTGGTTACAGAATAGAAAGCAGCCGAGGCGATCAGAAAGACGCAGCCGAGGACGGCAAATATCCCGCGCCAGGGAAAGAAGCAGAGAAGGCCGAGGGCAACGAAGGGGGCGGCAAGTATACCCATGGCCGCCGGTATCCTGGATGGCGATTGTCTTACCCCAGTCTTTTTCGGAATAATATTCGGTGATCAGCGGAATTGCAGAGGGCAGGTACAACCCGACGGAAAAACCGAGCAGAAAAGCAAATGGGTACAGGAGAAAGAAATTGTGCACAAGGGGAATAAGAAAGGCTGCGAGACCGGTGAGCGCCAGGGAGAAGACAATGGACTTCTTATGGCCGAGCATCCCGGAAAAAAGACCAGAACCGATCAGTGCAACGCCGAATCCGGCCGATATGAATATGAAGATGCTGCTCGCCGCCGCATGATCGATAGCGAACTCGTCTTTTATGATCGGTAAAATTGGCGAGAATACCAAAAAGCATCCGATTCAAGTTGAAAAACGCTTCAAGGCCTTCAAGCCGTTTCACATTGGGATATCGGCAATTACCCTCGCCGAGTTAGAGTACGGAGTGGCAAAAAGCGGCAGGCCGGAACAGAACCGGGATGCACTCATAGGCTTTCTTTCCCCCCTTGAAATAGCCGTTTTTGACGAAACCAAAACTAAACTCCTTGTCGAAGCCTTCTTACAGAAGGCTCAGAAAAAGCTGGTAGTAGCCCGAGGCTATTCGGGTCAGGTGACTATGAAGATGCTGTTTCACGAGCCTACTATGCAGCCTGCGCAAGCCCTTCTTGTCAACGAGGGTGAAAAAGCGCAGACGCATACCGGCGTCGTTACCCTCTTTGGTCTGCTTTTCGTGAAGACTGGAAAGTTCGACAGGAAACTTGGGAAATATCTTGCCAACCTTAAGGACGACCCCTTCTCACCCTCTCATCGTTACCCGTACCTCGTCACCCGGTACTTCTTCATGAGCGCATAGAGACGGGGACGGGAAAGCCCTGAGATGCGGCA
>MVRP01000086.1 GCA_002067405.1 Syntrophorhabdaceae bacterium PtaU1.Bin034
AGGAAATTCCGAATGTCGGCGCCTCTGAAGGCATAGATCGCCTGGTCGGAGTCTCCGACGGCACAGATGCAGGCACCGCAATCAACCAGGCATGACACAAGCTCGTACTGCGTGGGGCTGATATCCTGATACTCGTCTACAATTACCTGTTTAAAGCGATTCCCGTAAGGCGTCAACCGCCCCTCACGGAGCATCGAGACCGGGATACTGATAAGATCATCAAAATCAAGCATCTCCTTCTGGAGCAGCATCTTCTGATACCCATCGAGAACGGGCATAATATCACTGACGGGCTTTTCCACAAGGTTCTTGATCTTTGATATCCGTTCTGCCAATTGTTGCGCCGCCTTCGCCGATCCACCCGTCACGGCCTTCAGGATATCGACCTGTTGCTCCCGGCTGCAGACAGAGAACCGGTGTCCGTTATCCCGCAGCATCCGCAACCCTAGCAGGTGAAATGTGCCGAGAAAGATGCGCGCAGCCTGCTCGCCCAAAAGCGCCTGTACCCTTTCGCGCATTTCTCTCGCGGCCCTGTTGGTGAAGGTGACGGCAAGGATTTCCTCCGGACGGGCGCCCTGCCCTATCAGGTTTGCGATCCGTCTTACAATGGTGAGGGTTTTGCCGGTGCCGGGGCCGGCAACAACCAGCAGGTGGTTTCCCGTGCCTGAAACAGCTTCTTTCTGGGATTCGTTCAGACCTTCGAAGACATCAACCATGGCGCCGGCAGCTCACAGCAGCATTCCCTGACCTTTTATCGCGCCCCTTTCGCCGTCCTCGAATATCTTGATCAGTCCGTACTCGCCGTCGTAACCCGGCCTGATATGGATGGCGCCCTGCCGCATCCGGTTTATCGCTTCAGCCGTGAGCGTCGAGGCTGCCCGTTCAATCTCGGCTAAAGGCGTGTCAAGAAGGATTGCGAATTCGTTACCGAGCGCGGCAAGCAGTCTCATGTATTCTGCCTGCACGGCCCTGCTGCCCACACCAACATCGTAGACCTCTGCGAGCACCTCGGACAGCGGTATTGCCGAACGGTAAGGCAATGCCCCTTCCGGCCCGAGGCCCTGCTGTCTGTCCGACAGCACTTCAACCCGGTGGGCCACACCTATGGTCAGGCGCTTGCCGCACACCGGGCAGCAGTAATCGTGACCAATGGTTTCGGAAGGAGAACAATGCAGGTTGCACGCCCTGTGCCCGTCGTAGTGGTATTTCCCCTCTTCCGGAAAGAACTCTATGGTGCCGTGAAAACCGTTTTTGGTCTTGACTGCCTCCGTAACGGCCGCGTAAGACAATTCGGTCTCAAAAATGTTCGCCTCTCTCCCCATCTTTGCCGGAGAGTGGGCGTCGGAGTTCGAGATGAGGGTAATACGGTCCAGCGCGGAGAGACGCCAGTTCATGGGAGGGTCAGAGGAAAGCCCTGTCTCTATAGCATGGATATGAGGGGTAAGCTCCTCGAAGCATTCCTCCATTGAATCAAAACCGGATGCAGCGCCAAATATCGAGAAATGGGGCGTCCATGCGTGAGCGGGTATAAACACCGCGTCTGATGAAGCATCCATGGCAATCTTGAGCAGCTCTTTTGCATCCAGGCCCAGGATAGGCCTCCCATCGGAGGTGATGTTGCCAATCCGCGAAAGGGAAAGATTCAATCTTGCAGCACTTGCCATATCGGGCATGAAGATGAGGCAGTGGATCTTTCGCGTCCTTCCGTTCTTCTTGTAGATACAGCTTATTTCCGCGGAAAGGAGGAAAAAGACGTCGCTGCGGCAAGATTGCGGGACACCGGACACCGCCGAAAGCCGGTGCTCTTTTCTCAGCTCGAAAATGCCGTTGCCTGCCGGCTCCAGCTTCTCATTCAGTTCCTTGAACCATTTCGGGTGGGTGAAATCTCCGGTTCCCACGAGATTGATGCCCTTGAGCTGTGCCCACTTCCAGATGCCCTCGGGCACCATCTCCCTGCTCGTCGCCCTCGAATAGCAGGAATGGACATGAAGATCAGCGATAAACGACATGCCGGATTATAACAGAAAAGAAGGGCCGGGGAGAAGAGAAATCCTGATCAACGGGAGTGAAGGTGAGCGGTAGTCCTGTTTGGGAGACGGACAGGCTGTTCATCTGCCCTTCGTGATCTTCAGCAGCTTGTATAACCCGTCGGCGAACCTGTTCCTCTCATCGCTGTTTTCGATGGTATCGGCCGGAAAGGCAGAGAAAAACGAGCCGAGACCCTCCTGCTTCGAGACCCATTGCCAGAGCCTGGCAAAGTCTTCCCTTGTGGAAAAATAGTTGTTCGAGACTACAAGCTCCTCGCATTTGGGACAGACGAAACCTCCTCCCTTGCAGGAGAAAACGGGCTTGCCCAGGTCGATATCATGAAAGCACTCGCCCATCGCCTCCGTGAGGAACCTGTCCCGTTCCTCGCTCATATGCCGACCCTGACCAGCACGGGGTTAAGGACCCGCGCCGCCTCATTGGGGTCAAGCCCCACGAGAAGACCCCGCCTGCCGCCGTTTATGTAAATCTTCGGAAGGCCCAGGATGGTCTCTTCCATGAAAACGGGCATGGCCCTGCGCGTGCCGAAAGGAGAAATGCCACCCACAAGGTAGCCCGTGTACTTCTGGGCAATTTCGGGCGCACACGGTGTCACCTTCTTTACCCCCAAACGGCGGGCCAACTCCTTTGTCGAAACCTCCTCGTCGCCGTGCATAAGGACGATAAGCGGGCGATCTGCATCATCCTCCATGACGAGCGTTTTGACGACACTGTGCTCGTCGACATGGAGTTCCCGTGCACAAACCGCCGTGCCTCCTTTATCCTCGTACTTGTAAGGATGTTCGGTGAATGCGACTTTACTTTCACGCAGAAAACGAATTGCAGCGGTAACCGGCATCTTGTCTTTGCTCACAGGCCCTTTCCTTCCCGCTATATTTTCAGGAGCTTCTTTACCTTTTCGAGGATAGGACGTTTTATCTCAACCTTCAGATAAAGGTCTCCGCCATCCCCCATTCCCCTCAACCGGATCAACTGGCCCTCTTTTATACCAGGAGGAATGGTGACGGACAGTTGTCTGGACCTCTTCTCATCCATATATACCACCTTTCCTCCCCGGCGCGCCTCCTGTTCGTTCAGGCTAATTGCGTCATATACGTCCCTGTTGCCGGTCCCGGCTGTTCCCAGCATCTTCTTGACTGCATACTGCACCAGCCTGTTGATCGCCCTGCCCACGATCCCCGGCTTTTCCGTCTCGGCGCCGCGAACCTCGTTCTCGGCCTTCCGGTTCCGGTACCCGGGACCAAAAATAATGACCTTTCCGAACATGCCCGGACCCCGGAATTCCGATGTTCTGTAACCCCGTCCGTAAGATTCGCGGAACACTTCCTCAAAACCCCGGAACCCGAATGCTTTCGCCATCTCCTCGAAGATCTGGTTGATATCGGAGCCCCGGAAAATGTCCTGGTCGGAGTAGCGCTGCCTGAAACGATCATATGCATAAGAACCGTACTGCTGTCGCATGGCGTCGTAACGGCTGCGCTTCTCGGGATCCGAGAGAACCGCGTACGCTTCGTTTATCTCCTTCATTTTCTCAACGGCTGCGGCATCGCCTTTATTCCTGTCAGGATGGTATTGGAAGGCCAGCTTGCGGTATGCTTCCTTGATCTGTTGCGCCGCGGCCGTCCTTTCGAGGCCGAGAACTTCGTAGTAGTCTTTTTGATTCAAAGCTTTTCCTCTTATTTTTTATTGTCTTAAGAAAAATTATAACTTCTTTGAGACGTAAATGGTAGACAGCCGGCCATCCCGGCCGACATCCGCCCCGTTTCTTGCGAGTGTGAGAGCGGCGTATTGCAAGCGCTTTTTTCAACCCGATCGGTGCGCCGGTGTTTATGGCTTTCTCAAATTCCGGTAAACCAGGTGTTCCAGTATCAATGCCGTCAATACCCCGACAACAAACCCGTTTCCTAAAATGGGCCGAAGAAGAGCGGGAAAGCGGTCCAGGAAACGGACAGGCAAAAAACTCACCCCCGCACCGACGAAGACGGACAATCCGACGATAACGCCGGTCTCCAATCGAATGCCCTTTTCCGCGTGTCCGATGACGGCCAGGCCCGCCGCTATTTGAAATGCGAGAATATAGATCAGGGTACTCGCGATAACGACAGGGGGCACAGTACCCACAACGCCCAGGACAAGAGGAGAAAAGGACAAAAGGGCCAGCAATACGCCGGTAAGAACGAGGGGCATTCTTGAGGCGCATCCGGTCGAGAGTATTACGCCGGGGCTTAACGAAAAATTCACCGGACCGATGACCCCGAAAAAGCCGGAGACAACATTGGCCAGGCCCGTGAAGGCAATGCCCCTGTTCACCCTTCCCTTCATACCAGGGGGGTTAAGAAGGGTCGAGACAGACTCTATCGACCCGAGATCGTTCACGGAAACGCCGAGAAAGCAGAAAAGAAAAGAGATGACCACGCCCGGATCGATCAATGGCCGGGTCGTGAAGCCGCTGAAGAAGCCCGATACAAGGGGCAAACCCGGGAACTGCCTGCCGGCGGGAGACGAAAAGCAAACAAACCAGGCAAGGCTGCCGACAACCATCGCACAGAAGATCACCGACGATCTCCATACGGCCGGAAGGTTTCTCTGGGCCAGGAACATGAACAGAACAAGCAGAAAAGCAAAGGAGAGGCTATGGGGAAGCCGGGCAGGCCCGGCCGAGATAAGCAGGTCAACGACTGTCGGCATCAGGGCAACTGCGATCAGCAGGAGCACAACAGCGACCACACGCACGGTGAAGAGCCTCTGGAGCCGCCCGAAAAGGCCGCTGACCGCAGTCAAAAACAGGAGGAGGCCTCCGATCATGATCGACGTATATACTGCATCGGGATCGAACCCGACCGACGCTATCATACCGATGAGCAGTACGGTCGAAGGTCCCGGGATCAAAGGAAGACGATGCCCCACAAGGACCTGTGACAAGAGGACAACACCGGTAATGAAGGATAATTTCTGAAGGTAAATGACCTGAGCCGCCTGATCGGTACAATACATGCCGGCCACCACGTTGCCGATAATGACGATGCCCGGTATGGATATGGCGAGCCACTGGAGGCCGAAGAGGATGAACTCACGCAACGGCGGATGGTCGTCAAGGTCGTATCGTAACTGCATTCCCCTTCCTTTGTCTGTTCTGCCATTCGTTCCGGCGGTCATCCCGGCCGTTTACCGGAAGCGTCTTCTCGCGGCTTCCAATCGATGGTACCACACCCGTCCACTTGCATACAACCGGACAAAATTCCCCGCGCAGGCGGCTTCCCCGTCCTCATCAACAACAACCATGCCGGGTCCGGGCACGGACCGGAGCGCCGATCTGCAAGGCCCTTTTCTTTTGTAAGCGACGGTATTAAGATGGGCTATAGGGAAGATTTAAAACTATCGGTTACGTACAAATAGGGACCAGACCCGCGGGACAAATACGGCTGGGTATCGGCGGCAGGGAGAGACATGCATGGCGGAATTACGGATGGAGCGTGCGGGCGAAGCGCTGGTCCTGATGCTTTCCGGAGACTGGAGACTTACCAACCCGCTGCCCTCATCCGCTGCCGTTGAGGGCGAGATTGACACAACGAGAGAGACTCCCGGGCGGCTCACCTTTGATACCACAGGACTGCGCGGCTGGGACAGCGCCCTCCTCACATTCCTCCTCGATGTCATAAGAGTCTGCGTGAAAAAACATGTCAGAGTAGAAAAAGAGGGGCTTCCGCAGGGCGTGCAACGCCTCCTCAATCTTGCATCCGCTGTTTCCGAAGCGAAGGGAGCGCGCAAGCAGGACGTGCACCTCCCCTTACTGGCCCGATTGGGTGACAGGGCTGTATCCGCCGGTGGCTCGGTCCTGGAAACCGTGGGATTCATCGGCGAGGTAGCGGCAAGCATGGCACGGATGATCGTCGGTAAAGCCCGCTTCCGGAAAGCTGACTTGTGGCTGACACTGGGGGAATCGGGAAGCCAGGCCCTTCCCATTGTCTCGCTGATCAGCCTGCTCGTCGGCCTTATCCTGGCCTTTGTCGGATCGATCCAGCTTAAGCTTTTCGGGGCCCAAATATACGTTGCGGACCTCGTCGGCATTGCCATGGTCCGGGCAATGGGGGCTATCATGGCGGGCATCATCATGGCGGGCCGCACCGGCGCTTCGTTCGCGGCGCAAATCGGCACCATGCAGGTCAACGAAGAGATCGATGCGTTGAAAACCGCCGGCATACATCCTATCGATTTTTTGGTCCTTCCTCGGGTGGTCGCCCTCGCGCTCATGATGCCGCTCCTTACAATCTACGCGGATCTCATGGGCATTCTCGGCGGCCTGGTTGTCGGCGTCGTCGGCCTTAACCTTAACGTGATGCAATACTACAACGAGACAAAAAACGCGGTAACCCTCACAAATCTCTGGATCGGGCTTTTCTCGGGCCTTGTCTTCGGAATTCTCATTGCCGTTGCGGGATGCCTGAGGGGCATGCAGTGCGGGAGAAGCGCTTCGGCAGTGGGTGACGCGACAAGATCGGCAGTGGTAACGAGCATCGTGAGCATCATTGTGGCAACCGCGATCATCACTGTCGTATGCGACGTACTGGGCATTTGAGATAGGGATAAGGAATGGCCGAGCCCCACATCATCGTTCAGGACCTCACCATGGCGTACGGCGCTTTTGTCCTTCAGCGCAACCTCACCTTTACGGTAAACAAGGGAGACGTCTTCATCATCATGGGCGGAAGCGGCTGCGGGAAGAGCACCCTCCTCAGGCACTTGATAGGGCTGCAGAGACCTGTCAAAGGAAAAGTCTTCTACGGAGATGTGAGCCTGTGGGACTCCGCCCCTGAAGTCCGGGACAACCTGACCAGACGGTTCGGCATTCTCTATCAGAGCAGCGCTCTGTGGAGTTCCATGACCCTGGCCGAAAACATCGCCACCATACTGGAAGGATATAAGGGCCTCGATCCAGAGCTGATCAGGAAGATCGTCTCTCTCAAGCTCTCGCTTGTCGGCCTTGCCGGCTTCGAAGAGTATTATCCGTCGGAGATCAGCGGGGGAATGAAAAAACGCGCCGGTCTTGCACGGGCCATGGCGCTTGATCCCGAGGTGCTTTTCTTTGACGAGCCCTCCGCCGGCCTCGATCCCATCAATGCGCACTTGCTGGACCAACTGATCCTCGAGCTGCGAGACAGCCTGGGGGCCACCGTGGTAATGGTGACCCATGAGCTTCCCAGCATTTTTGCAATCGGCAACAACTCCGTTTTCCTCGACGCAGAGACAAAAACGATGCTCGCCACGGGCGATCCCAAAAAGCTCCTCGAAGAGTGCCGTAACCCCACCGTTCACAGCTTTTTGACCCGTGGGCAGGAAAGAACCATACGGGGAACCGCAAGGGGGAGCGAACAAGCATGAAAGAGAAAGAACATGAAGGATCCGATGAACTGCGGATGAAAAGTGCATTTTAGGGCGTGTTTGACAAAACCGCGAAACGCGCAAGGAGGCAGACATGGGTAGAGCGGCCAGTAAAACGATGATCGGTGCCTTTGTCCTCGGGGCGGTCGCCCTTGCCGTCATCGCAGTGGTTATCTTCGGCTCCGGGAAGTTCTTCACCAGCAAACAGCTCTTCGAACTCAATTTCGAAGGATCGGTGCAAGGTCTGGACATTGGGTCACCGGTCATCTTCCGTGGGGTCAAGATCGGCTCGGTTACCGACATTACCCTGGAATTTCAGCCGAAGGAGCTGTCTTTTCGTATCCCCGTCACCATTGAAATAGAACCGGATAAAGCAAGAAGGCTCGGCCCGCCTCCCGGAAAAACCGGTGAACTTCTCAAGCCTCTCATCGACAGAGGCCTGAGAGGCCAGCTTCAGACGACGAGTTACGTTACGGGCCAACTCGCGGTGGCGCTCGATTTTTTTCCTGACAAGCCGGCAAAGTTGCTTGGAGGGGCGCATGCCAGGTACCCCGAAATCCCGACCGTGCCCTCTATGTTCGCCCAGTTGACAAAAACCGTCCAGGAACTGCCTATAGAAGAGCTTTTCGCCAAGCTCGATTCCACGATCGGAGCGATCAACGAACTCGTAAATTCGGACGAAACCCAGGCCAGCGTGCGGTCTCTTAACCAGACACTCAAGCATGCATCTGCAGTCATGAAAAGCATTGAATCACGCATCGGCCCCCTTGCGGCCAGCCTTCAGACTACTTCGGACGGCATAAACGCGGTCGCGGGAAAAGTAAGTGACTCCTTGTCCGGAGACAAGGGGGTGCCGGTGCAGTTCCAGCAGACCCTGGAAACAGCGAGAAAGACGCTTGTCCAGGCAGAAGAGGCCCTTGCGGCTGTGCACGCCATGGCGGAAGAGAATTCGAACATGGGATTCGAGCTGGGTAACGCCCTTAATGAAATGAGCAGGTCCATGCGCTCCCTCCGTGTCATGAGCGACTACCTGGAGCGCCATCCCGAAGCCCTGTTGATGGGCAAAAAAGGCCAGTAAGGAGAGCATCATGAGAAGATATGCGGGCTGGAGCCTGACACTGCTCGGGCTTGCGGTGTTTCTGCTGTTCACCGGAGGTTGCGGAAGCAGTAAGCCTTCGCGGTTTTATACACTGAACCCGATGGTTCCGGCGTCTTCCTCAGGTTCGGTCAGGAATACCCCGCTGTCAGGTTCCTGTCCCACTATCGGCATTGTGTTGGTCGAAATCCCCGATTACCTTGACCGGCCGCAGATCGTGACCAGGAATGCCGACAACGGGCTGAAGATCGCGGAGTTCGACCGATGGGGAGGCGAACTGCAGAAGGATATTGCCCGTGTCCTTGCCGAAACCATGTCGACCAGCCTGACCGGGAACAGCATATTCATCCAGACGGGGAGGCGTGCGATCCCTGCGGATTACAGGATCACCGTGCACGTGACGAGGTTTGAAGGGATTCCGGGCAACGCGATCTGGCTGAAGGCAATGTGGACCATTCTGGAAAAAGATGGTCGACACGTCGTGGTCCGGGGCGAGCTGGACCACAGGGAGCCTGTACCGGGGTCGGACTACGAGGCAACGGTTGCTGCCATGAGCCGTGCGGTTGACCGGCTGGGCAAAGAGATCGCGGGAGCTGTAAAGCCAATGCTCACGAGAGACGTCGGCACGCAGCAGGCCGGGGCGTCCCGCCAATAGGCAACTCGCTGAGACATCCTGAAAATGCCGGCCGGGACACCAAGGATGGCCGCTTCAAATAACGATAACCGGCGATCGATGCCAATTTCCGGAAGGAGGCTTATATGAACGCACACTTAGTTATAGGGGCCTTTGTTCTCACGCTTCTGCTGACGATCCCTTGTTTCGCTCAGGAACCCATTATCTATCCTGCGAAAGGTCAGAGCCAACGCCAGACGGACAAAGACAAGTACGAGTGCTACAGCTGGGCCAAACAGCAGACCGGCTTTGATCCCGTGCAAGCTCCTAAACAGCAGCCGCAAGCGAGCGGTAAGGGGTCCACCGCAATGCGCGGAGCGGCAGGAGGCGCAGCGCTTGGTGCAGCAGGAGGCGCAATAGCCGGTGATGCGGGCAAGGGGGCGGCAATAGGAGCGGCAACCGGCGGGGTCATCGGCGGGGTCAGAGGCCGGCGCGAGAGACAGCAGCAGGCTCAGGCCCGAAATACTCAGGCTGCGGCACACAGCCAGGAGCAGGGTGGCTACAATCGCGCTTTCGGCGCCTGCATGGAAGGCCGCGGCTACACGGTAAAGTAATGGTCCCGGACAATACCGGTCAAGGGACAAGGAGGCAAATATGTTTACTGCTCGAAGGATCCATGTGCTCTTTGGAATCGGTGCGGTGATCTGTCTTTTGGTACTTTCGGCGCAGGCCGGGGCTGTCCTCAACACGTCCGGCTCCGTTATCTGCGCCTTTATGAGTGGCTTCGACTGTAGTGATGTAGAGGGTTGCCAGGCCGCCACCCCGGAAAGCTCAGGCTTGCCCGCGTTCATCAAACTTGACATGGCAAATAAGAAGATCACGGCGGCAGACGCCCAGTGGACCGGAGAAAAAAGAGAAACGGCCATCAAGAACGTTCACGAGGCCGATGGGAAGCTGTTTCTGCAGGGAGTTGAACGAAGGGGCTGGAGCGCGGTGATCAACAAGGAAACGGGCCAGATGGCTATGGCCGCCTCCTCTGACAACGAGGCGATCGTCTTTTTCGGGCGGTGCACAACACCATAGAAAAAGGCCGAAGTATTACGATCAACTTGATGCCTGTTTTGCGGGGTTACCTCGCTCCGATCACCTGTTCGGTGTTATACAGTCGGGTGCCGTTAATTCTTTTTCAGGAGGTTTTATGCCGGTCGCGGATCGTGCCCGTATTGCGCGATGCTCGATAGAGCGCGGGAAAACCATTGCGTATCCCGCCATCAACGTTACTTCGCTCACACCGGCGCACGGCGTCCCTGAGAAGACCGCTCTCACGGGACTTCCCTCACGACACATTGACAACCACAAAGGCTGGCACTAGATATGATTCAGGGTTGAAGGCGAGCCTTGGGGCTTCCGGTCGCCGCCACCCGGATGGGTTGAGCGCAGTAATCTTCTGAATTCCTTGAGTGTCTTTGCCTTTAGCCACTATTTTTCTTCAAGGAGGCACCATGAATGCCAAGTCATGCTTAGTGTTGTTTGCTTGTTTCCTGGCCTTGTGCCTGGTTGGCTGCAAATCAGAGCAAAAAACTGCGCAAGGCCCGTTGCCGCCTGTCTCGGAAGCCAAACAGGTTTATCCGGCGCCACAGGAGCAAAGACCGACGGATGTGGAAAGACGGGTTGTCCAAAAACCTGCTGCCACGCAACCTTCCACGCAATCCGTCTATTTTGGGTCCGATAAATACCGTATAACGCCGCAAGCAGCAGAATCCCTCAAGAAAGATGCCGAGTTGCTCAAACAGAACCCGACGATGAAGGTAGAGATCTCCGGTAACGCCGATACCCGTGCCAACGCGCAATACAATCAAAAACTGGCCCAGAAAAGGGCTGATGCCGTAAAACAACAGTTGGTGAAACAGGGCGTCAATCCTGAGCAGTTGCAGGTCAAAAGCTATGGCGAGGCAAGACCCGTTTGCGGTGAGAATACCGAAAACTGCCATGCGTCCAACAGGAGGGTAGATTTAAAGGCAATCGGATAAGCTCAATAACTCCAAACTGCGATCATGTTGGTACTGTTATAGGGTTCAGGGAAGGCGACGCCTTGCCCTCAACTTAAGTGCTGTCCTGATTGCAGTTTGGAATAACCGGCAAAGGCCGGACGGATAGGGAGTAGCCTGCGGGCAAACACGGAGATAAGCCTCAGCTACATCATCCAGGATATACAAATCCCCGTGATTCGGCCTTCTGCCTTCTCCTCGGCCGGGCCGCTGTCCATGCAGGCACGAGCGGACTAACGGACACGGCCGTCAGCTTGTGAAACCACCGGTTCGCCCATGTCCCCATAATCTCTCTCCCGCCGTATCGCATCCGGGACACTTTCTCTTAAGAGGTGATCCACAGGAGATCATTCTGCACAGCATAACCCTGATCACCACGATTTCGGTCAGTCTGGGACTTGCCCTGCTCATGGGCTTCATTGCCGTTCGCCTTAAACTGCCTGCCTTAGTAGGCTATCTCCTTGCCGGTATCATGATCGGTCCTGCAACACCGGGCTTCGTTGCAGACGTGGGCTTGTCCGGCCAATTGGCCGAAATCGGCGTTATGCTCCTGATGTTCGGTGTCGGTCTCCACTTCTCCCTCGGTGACCTTTGGGCCGTTCGCCGCATAGCCATACCCGGCGCAATCGGCCAAATAGTGGCGGCAACTGCAATAGGTGCACTGATCACCATATCATGGGGCTGGAGTCTTGGCGCGGGGTTGGTCTTTGGATTGGCCCTTTCCGTCGCAAGTACCGTCGTGCTGCTGAGGGCATTGGAGCAACGGGGCGTTCTCCAAACAGTCAACGGGCACATAGCGGTCGGGTGGCTTGTGGTGGAAGACATTGTCATGGTTCTCGTTCTCGTCTTGTTGCCCCCGCTGTCCGAATACCTTGGTGATTCGGGCGCGACCGCGGGGGGAGCATCGGGAGTAAGCATAATAAAGCCTCTCCTCTTCACTCTCGGCCGAATTGCCGTCTTTCTCGCCCTTATGATGGTCGTCGGCCGCCGAATTTTCCCCTGGCTCCTTTGGCAAGTCGCCGGCACGCGCTCCCGCGAGTTGTTCACTTTGTGCATCATCGCGGCTGCCGTCGGCATCGCCTATGGTTCGGCGAAGCTCTTTGGTGTCTCCTTCGCCCTCGGCGCTTTCATTGCGGGCGTGGTCATGCGAGAATCGCCCTTGAGTCATCGTGCCGCCCAGGAATCGCTGCCGTTCCGCGAAGCTTTTGCCGTACTTTTCTTCGTGTCCGTCGGCATGCTCTTCGACCCCCGCGTGCTCACGGAGCATCCCCTTCAGGTACTGGCAGTCATTGCCGTCATCAACATCGGGAAGTCATTAGCCGCCTTCCTGATCGTTCTTGCTTTCCGGTACCCTCTCAACACGGCCCTGATCGTGTCTGCAAGTCTGGCTCAAATCGGTGAATTCTCCTTTATCCTGGCAGGTCTCGGCGTTTCTCTCGGTCTTCTCCCTAGGGAAGGCCAGACACTCATTCTGGCCGGGGCAATCATATCCATATCATTCAATCCGGCCGTATTTCGCAGTATCGACCCGGTGTTGGCCTGGGTACGCTCCCGTTCCGAGCTTGCCCGCAGCCTTGAGCGGTCCGATGATCCTCTTGCGGAACTTCCCATGACCGTGCAGCCGGAGTACCTCACCGGACACGTGGTGATTGTCGGCTACGGCCGTGTCGGCAGGCGGATTGGCGAGGCCCTGATCGCTCAACGAGTGCCTCTGGTTGTGGTCGAGCAAAACAGAGAGGTAGTGCAACAATTGCGAGAACGAGGTGTTCATGCGGTTGCAGGCGATGCGTCCGAGGCTGCTGTTCTTGCGCAGGCGCATATCGCGCGGGCGGACATGCTGGTGATTGCGGCCCCTGACGCAATGCTTGCGCGATGCATGATGGAGATCGCCCGCATGCTTAACCCCGGAATAGAGATCATAGTGCGGACACACAGTGAAGAAGAGGCAGAGCTCTTGCGGAATGAGAAGGCTGAAGCAGTGTTCTTCGGCGAACACGAATTGGCCTTCGCGATGACGAATCGCGTGCTGCAATCGATAAGAGCCAGGCGTGGAGGCAAGGCTTGAGACATCGTGGGAGAAATCCGTCCCGTATGCGGTACTCTGTATGCAGGCTTCATCGCCCGGGCGAACACGTTGCGGCCACGATCACTCTCTCCGCTCTCTTCGAGAAATTGTAGAATCGAAAAAACTAGTCTGCTACAATAGCTCATAAGCGCCCTTGATCGTCATCATTTCTGTTGTCGCAACTTGGTGCCTGTTTTTGTTTTCACGTATTTTGGCAAGTGTGTTCGTAATCCCTAACCAAGGAGGACTGACATGGAACAAGCTGAGAAATCGAAACAGCTACCCGCGGAACCGGCCCAAGAAAAGAAGGAAAGCAGAAAAAAGCCAGCAGGAAATGACCTCATTGACTCCATGACCCTCATCAACAGATCCTACGTGTATGAATTTGCGAGCGAGGCCTACTGCCAGGATCATGGAAGAACCAGGAAAGAGATCGTCGGCAATTCAGTATCGAATATTTGGGGGGAAGCAACCTTCAGAAGGGTAATCAAGAGGCATTTGGACCAGTGTTTTGCGGGGAACGTAGTGCGTTATGAGAACTGGCTGGCATTTCCCGGTCAGGAGCCGAGATGCTACCGCGTTTCCTATTCACCCTACTTCAGCCCGACCGGGCAGGTCACCCATGCGGTCGTGGCCTCTCTGGACATTACTGACATCAAAAAGGAAGAAGAGTCCCTCGACAAGAGCGAACCGGGCTTTAGGGCGGTGCTGAAAAACATGCATTATGGCGTCTTCACCTTCGACACCCAGGGACGGTTTACTTTCGTGAACGACGTGATAGTCAAGAGGTCAGGATATTCACGGCAGTGGTATGTGGGGAAAAGCCTGTTTGACGTGGTCCGGCCGGAGGAGAGGGAGACCATTCAGAAGCATTTTGAGGCATCGGTGCGGGGAGAACAGGTACCTCCCTACGAATTCGTTTACCGCAAGGCAAAAGACGAAATAGCATGGGCACAGCTCAGCACGACAGCCATACGGGAGGAAGGGCAGATAGTCGGGGTCCTCGGAATCCTCCTTGACATTACAAAACGCATAAAATACGAACAGGCCCTCAGGGAAAGCGAGGAGAAGTACAGGAAGCTCTTCGAGGACTCAAGGGATGCCATATTCATTACTGACAAGGACGGAAGGCTGACGGATGTGAACCGCTCTTTCCTGAAGCTGTTCGGTTATTCAAAGGACGAGGCAAAAGAGATGCGCGCGATCGACACCTACGTCGACCGGGAAGAATGCAAAGTCTACATGAAGGCAGTCGAAGAACAGGGTTTTGTGGAAGACTTCGCAGTCAAGTTGAAGAAGAAGGACGGTACAATAATGGACTGCCTGCTTAACGGAACACCGCTCCGGGGCCTTAACGGGACAATTCAGGGCTATCAGGGCATCGCGAGGGATGAAACAGACAAGAAGAAGCATTTGAGATAACATTGCGATATCCTCAACAGAGGTTGGAGAGCAGCCCGCCTGCGGCTCTCCAACCTCTTCAATCAAGAAATGATCCGGTCGATATTCGAGGAGATCGGCAGATGCGAGGAAATCGGTCTCCTGTGGGCATTTCGAGAACCCGCCTTGTACCTGGCACCCATCGTGTATCGGCATATATGCAACAATGCTTCCGGCCGGCCGATCGCTACTCAGGGGAAACCGAAGACTTCGGAAAAAGGACAGACATAGGAGAGCTGTGAAGCGCCTGCTGCAAAAGACGAAGATCGTGTGCACCATCGGACCTGCGTCCGAATCCCCCGGGGTGATGGAGCAGATGATCGAAGCCGGGATGAACGTTGCCAGGCTCAACTTCTCTCATGGCGACTTTCCGGCCC
>MVRP01000087.1 GCA_002067405.1 Syntrophorhabdaceae bacterium PtaU1.Bin034
AGTTTATTCAGTGCGTTGATGTAAGCTTTTCCCGACGCAACGATCACGTCTGTATCAACCCCTTTCCCGATGACCGTCGATCCGTCTTCCTCCAGCTTGACAAAGACCTCGCCCTGCGCATCGGTGCCTCCCGTGATCGCATTGACGTAAAATTTGAGGAGAACGCTGTCCGTCTTGATAATCTTCTGAATTGATTTCAGTGTGGCGTCTACTGGACCGTCGCCGAAACTTGCCTCCTGGAACACGTGGCCTTCGATCTCGATTTTGACCGTCGCGGTCGGTATGGCCATGTTCCCACAGACAACGCTCAGGTAAGCCAACCTGTATTTCTCGGGCACGCGGACGACTTCATCCATGATGATCATTTCGATGTCTTCATCGTAAACGTCCTTCTTCATATCCGCCAGTGCTTTAAACCTCTTGAAGGCGAGGTTGAGTTCCTTGTCGCTCAGGGAATAGCCAAGCGTCTCGATCCTGTCGCGGAATGCGTGTCTTCCCGAATGCTTTCCCAAAATGAGAGAGCTCTTCGGTATTCCAACCGACTCAGGCGTCATTATCTCGTATGTTGATTTTGCCTTGAGCAATCCATCCTGATGGATGCCCGATTCATGGGCAAAGGCGTTTGTCCCGACAATCGCCTTGTTCGGCTGCACGGGCGCACCGGTAATAGAAGTGATGAGCCTGCTCGACGGGTATATCTTCTCGCTTACAATCTGGGTGTCCGCGGAAAAGATATCCCTTCTTGTCCGAAGGATCATGACGATCTCTTCCATTGCCGCATTACCCGAACGTTCTCCTATGCCGTTGATCGTGCATTCCACCTGGCGGGCGCCGGCCTTCACCGCAGCAATAGAGTTGGCGACGGCCAGGCCGAGATCGTTATGACAGTGGACACTGACAACGGCCCGGGAAATATTCGATACATGATCCATGATGTAGCGGATCAACGCACCGAACTCATCCGGGACCGAATAGCCGACCGTGTCCGGCACGTTTATGGTAGTCGCTCCTGCATCGATCGCCACCTCAAAGACACGGCAAAGGTAGTCCCAATCGCTTCTCGTTGCATCCATCGCCGAGAACTCAACGTTGTCCGTGTAGCTTCTTGCCCTCTTCACCGATTGCTCGGCGATCTCCAAAACTTCATCCCTGTTTTTCCTAAGCTGGTACTGCAGATGGATATCCGACGTGGAGATGAAGGTATGGATGCGTGGTTTCACTGCGTTCTTAACGGCTTCCCACGCCCGGTCGATATCTTCGAAATTGGCCCTGGCAAGACCCGCGACCTGGCTCTTTCTCACGACCTCGGCGATCTGCCTGACCGATTCAAAGTCGCCTTCGGAGGCAATGGGAAAGCCGGCTTCGATGACGTCAACGCCAAGCGCCTCAAGCTGCTTTGCAACCCGAAGCTTCTCCTGGGCGTTCATCGTGTTGCCGGGCGACTGTTCACCATCCCTTAACGTGGTGTCGAATATAAAAACATGCTCCTTCATCTTATCCCCTCGTCTTGTTTAGCGCTATTTCGATAAAGGCCTCTTCATTGTCGATCTCAGCTTCTATGAGAAGGCAGAACATCTTATCGCCTACTTCCATCCGGTCGAGCTTTACTGCGTCCTTTTCGGTAGTCACTATCATTTCTGCATCCGCAAAAGACCGCAGGTAAGCGACGTCATTTGCGGAGTAGCGGTAGTGATCGGGAAATTCCACCGTTCTCACCACATCAGCGCCCATGTCTCTCAGGAGATTGAAGAAAGAGCGGTTATCCCCAAGGCCGGAAAAAGCAGCCACTCTTTTTCTCCTGATCGAGTTATGATCGCTCACCTTGCCGTCGTTCAGCCTCTTGAGACAGAGAGGCCGATACCTGACGCGAAAGGTGGGTATACCGGTCGTCACCGTTCTCATGCGTGCATCAAGCTCGCCTTTGTTGACCAATATTATATCGGCTCTCCTTATCATTTCAAGCGGCTCCCGTAAAAAACCGAGAGGAAACACGTGCCTTGATTCCTCTGGTTCAGAGCCGTTCAGGATCACCATATCCAGATCCTTATGAACATTCCGGACCTGGTAACCATCATCAAAAACGGCCATGTCTATGCCGAACTCCCTGATTCCTTTCTCTATCGCTTCCCTTCTTTTGCTTCCCACTATTACAGGCACGCTCACCCTGCGGGATAGCATGACTGCCTCGTCTCCCGCACTTTCAGCGGTGTCGCTGTTCGGGTCGACCGCAAACGCCCCCTTCCTCTTTCTTCTGTAACCGCGCAGGACAATGGCAGGTCGGAACCCCCTTTGTTTTAGAATACCTGAAAGTCTCTCGACCACGACTGTTTTACCAGTCCCCCCCATCGACAGATTTCCAACACTGACAACCGGGATGGGGGCGCGCCACACCGACAGGAGCCCCGTCGCATACAGGGCGCGTCTTATCACCAATGCAAACCGATAGACCGCGGATAGGATGAAAAGTGGAAGAAAAAGGCATGCCCGAAGTAATGGCGCTTCGCCTCTCCATACCCTTACCATCAAGCTTCCCATAAGTGGCCTCTCTGCTACGGCACGGGCAGTTGCTTTTGCACGGTGTTCGCTCCACTTCGATGAAACTGCGGGGACCGGAGATATGATGAGTAGATCCGTCGTGCGCAAGACACAAAAGGCCGAAACTCGGTGCGCACGATCTCGAATCCTACCATCGGCAATGACAAAGACGCGTCCGCTTTTTTGGAGCAGATAACCGAACCGTAGGCAAGGCAAAGCTGTTGGCCCGACAACCCAGTTTGATCAATTTATATCAAAACCGCAGTAAAGTCAAAGCGAAAGAAGGGAAAGCACCGAATGCGAAGGCGCTGCGATCTCGGATGGGACAGGGAGGTGGAAAACAATAAAAAAGTGCCCCGGACTCGGCCGGGGCACTTTTGGAAAGACAGAATCGCTTCGTTAGAGCTTCTGGTCGCCGATCCTCATCCCGTAGAAGGAACGATAGATGAAGACGAGGGCCACGATAAAGAAGATTACGCCGATAACAGTTTTCATGCTCTGAGATTGCATGGTGACCGCAATTTCGGTGGCAAGAAGGCCGAAGAGCGTGGTGAACTTGATCACCGGGTTCATGGAAACCGAAGAGGTATCTTTGAACGGATCGCCAACCGTGTCGCCGACAACGGTAGCTTCGTGGAGCGGGGTACCCTTTTCCTTAAGATCCACTTCAACAATCTTCTTGGCGTTGTCCCATGCACCACCCGCGTTTGCCATGAAAATAGCCTGGAACAAGCCGAAGAAGGCGATGGCTACCAGGTACCCGATGAAGAAATACGGGTTGAAGAAGGCGAGGGAAAGCGCGAGGAAGAAGACGACGATGAAAATGTTAATCATACCCTTCTGTGCGTACTGGGTACAAATCTTCACGACTTCCTTGCTGTCTTCGATGGATGCTTCCGCCTTATCAAGGTTGATGTTCTTCTTGATAAAAACGACTGCACGGTAAGCACCGGTGGTTACTGCCTGGGTAGCTGCTCCCGTGAACCAGTAAATGACCGCGCCGCCCATGAGAAGGCCAAGCACGATCTTGGGGTCGACCAGGCTGAGGTGGGATACGACATTTCCGTAGAGATTCTCGAGGAGAATGATGATACCGAAAACCATGGTCGTTGCACCGACGACAGCTGTTCCGATGAGCACCGGCTTGGCCGTTGCCTTGAAGGTATTACCGGCACCATCGGCCTCTTCGAGATAATCTTTACCGTTGTCGAAATCCGGAGTAAAATCGAACTGACCTTTGATTTCTGCTGCAATGTTCGGAAGTGCCTCTATCCTTGAAAGCTCATAGACAGACTGTGCATTATCCGCAACCGGACCATAGCTATCAACAGCGATCGTCACAGGACCCATACCAAGGAAACCGAAGGCCACAAGGCCGAAGGCGAAGACGGGCGCTGCAAAGGTGAATTTTGCGGGCATGATGGCGACAACATCGGGATGCATGGACACGAGATACGAGATAAGCATGAGAACAAGGATGGTGAGGCCTTCCCAGAAGGCCGAGAAGTTGCCTGCGACGAAGCCGGAAAGGATGTTCAAGGCTGCACCGCCATCTCGCGAGGCTGAGGTCACTTCCCGAACGTGGCGTGACTTTGTGCTGGTAAACACCTTGGTGAACTCCGGAATAAGAGCGCCTGCAATGGTGCCGCAACTGATAATAATGGCGAGTGCCCACCAGAGGCCGGGATACTGCTGACCTACTGATCCACCGCCGAGCAACATGTAGCTTGCCCAGAAGGTCACGATGATCGAGATTGCTGAGGTAATCCAGACAAGATTGGTGAGAGGCTGTTCGAAGTCGAACTTCTTCTTGTTGCCGTATACCGATTTGGTGATGCCACTGTTGATGAAATAAGAGACTAGAGAAGTGAGGATCATAAGGATACGCATTGCAAAAATCCATATGATCAAGGTAGCGGACATTGCCGCATTTCCTGCCAGGGCCAGCGCGAGAAAAGTGATAAGTGCGACGCCGGTAACACCGTAAGTCTCGAAGCCGTCAGCTGTGGGTCCGACGCTATCGCCTGCATTGTCGCCCGTGCAGTCGGCGATAACACCGGGGTTTTTGGGGTCGTCTTCGGGAAGATGGAACACTATCTTCATGAGGTCGGACCCGATATCCGCGATTTTTGTGAAGATACCACCGGCGATCCTCAGTGCGCTCGCGCCGAGGGACTCACCGATTGCGAAACCGATAAAACTGGGACCTACGAGTTCCTTCGGAAGGAAAACGAGTATGCAGATCATGAAGAAAAGCTCGACGCTCACCAGGAGTAAACCGACGCTCATTCCCGAGGTGAGGGGAATATTCACGACCTCAACGGGTTTCCCCTTAAGAGAAGCAAAAGCGGTGCGTGAGTTTGCCCATGTATTGATTCTCATGCCGAACCATGCAACACCGTAGGAACCCAGAATGCCGAGAATCGAAGCGAACAGGATGATGATCATGTTGCCGACGGGTACATGGGAGAGACCCATGAAGTAGTACACCATGCAGATGGCAATCAGGACCCAGAGAATGATGAGGAATTTTCCTTGCTGAGCAAGATAGGACTTGCACGTTTCCCAGATGATTGAGGAGACATCAAGCATCGCCTTGTGCGCGGGCATACCCTTTGTCTGCGTTGCCTGGGCTGCAGCAAAAATGAGTCCGATAACACAGACGATGAGCCCGAAATACATAATCGAGAGCCCGCTAATACCGCCAAAAATGGGAAAAGACACCTGGGTGAGATCGGGTAGTACAATATCCGCCTCACTCGCAAACGCGGCAGATGCGGCCACGAGGAACAGGAAGCCGAAACTGAAGATAACGGCTAGTGCTTTAGAGAACTTTGTGAACCCCATTATAACCTCCTTACAAATTTTTAACACGAATATTTGACACATGGCGTCTATGGTAAGAATCCTCCGTGGTGCGGTGATTCCGGACATAATTAAATAATTCACGAGCCCATTAATCTAACTACTACGCGCAAGATATGTCAACCATTTTCTGATATCACACATTTAACAAACAGAAGGTGAGAAGGATTCTGGAGTGCATGTAATTAAGCACGGTAAGAAGGGCCAAACGTAGCGGAGTACTGAGGCAGAATGCTGGTTACGGAGAAAAATGCCCGGAGCCTTTTTCTCGTGGAGGAAAGATTCGATTGAACTCTGATACTCAAAGAGCGAGACGCCAAGCTTGCTGAAGGCGTCTCGCCCGACTTTTACGTGGAGAAAATCCTATGCCTTATCGAAGGACTATCATGTCCAATTTTTATCCCAGACAGGCGCCAGTAAATCCTCTTCCGTCGTGAAAATCAATCGGACGTCCTCTTTGACGCCGTTGAAATTCTTGCTATAGCCCTCGAAAGCGCCGCCTCGAAAGCCTGGACCTCCTGGTTTTCGGAAGAAAGGTCCTTCAGTGCCGATTCGGCCCTTTCCCTCGCTCGCTGCGCCCTCTCTATATTTATCTCCTCAGAGAACTCTGCCGTATCAAGGAGGAGCGTCATCTTGTTGTCGACCACCTCTGCAAAGCCTCCGCTCGTTGCCATGAAGCGCGTTGTTCCGTCCACGCTGAAGCGAACTTCGCCGGCTTCAAGAGTGGTAAGGTAAGTACAGTGGCCGGGAAGCACCCCGAACTCGCCGGACGTCCCCGGAGCCTCTACGATGTCGACTTCCTGTGTAACCATCACCCTCTCGGGTGTGACAATTTCAAGAAAAAGCCTTTCCACCTTAGTCACCCATCATCTTTCTGGCTCTCTCAACTGCTTCTTCTATGTTGCCTACCATAAAGAATGCCTGCTCAGGGAGTGCGTCATGTTTGCCTTCAATGATCTCCTTGAAGCCCCTGACTGTCTCGCTGATCGGCACATACTTGCCTGGAGTTCCCGTAAATGCCTCGGCTACGAAGAACGGCTGCGACAGGAACCTCTGTACCTTTCTTGCCCTCGACACAGTCAGTTTGTCCTCTTCGGAGAGTTCATCCATACCGAGAATCGCGATAATATCCTGAAGATCTTTATACTTCTGCAATATCTGCTGTACACCGCGAGCCACGTTATAGTGCTCCTCACCGAGAACCTGCGGATCGAGTATGCGGCTTGTGGAGTCGAGAGGGTCGACTGCAGGGTAAATCCCGAGCTCGACGATCTGTCGCGAGAGAACCGTCGTTGCGTCGAGGTGAGCAAAGGTCGTTGCCGGCGCCGGGTCGGTGAGGTCGTCAGCCGGGACATAAATCGCCTGAACAGAGGTGATCGAGCCGCGAAGCGTAGACGT
Source organism: Syntrophorhabdaceae bacterium PtaU1.Bin034 (assembly GCA_002067405.1). The sequence continues at coordinate 6,799 of MVRP01000087.1, forward strand.
GATTCGCTCCTCAAGTTCTCCGAGGTCTGTCGCAAGGGTCGGCTGATAACCAACAGCGGACGGCATACGGCCGAGGAGAGCCGACACTTCGGAGTTGGCCTGAGTGAACCTGAATATGTTGTCGATAAAGAGGAGCACGTCCTGGCCTTCTTCGTCACGGAAGTATTCTGCGGCAGTGAGAGCCGTAAGGCCGATTCTTGCGCGCGCTCCCGGAACCTCTGTCATCTGCCCGTAGATCAACGCTGTCTTGTCGATAACCCCGGAACCCTTCATTTCGAGCCAGAGATCGTTTCCTTCCCTGGTCCTTTCGCCCACGCCGCCGAACACCGAGATGCCGCCGTGCTGCATGGCGATATTATGGATCATTTCCATGATGACGACGGTCTTCCCCACACCCGCGCCGCCGAAAAGACCGACTTTACCGCCCTTAGGGTAAGGCTCGAGGAGGTCGATGACTTTAACGCCGGTCTCGAGAAGTTCAATTTTTGTGTTCTGCATTACAAGAGTAGGGGCGGGACGGTGAATGGAGTAGTGGTCCTTCGTCTCAACCGGCCCCTGGTTGTCGACCGGCTCGCCGATAACATTGAGAACGCGCCCGAGGACTTCGTTGCCGACGGGAATAGTGATCGGTCCGCCTTTGTAGACGCCTTCCTGGCCGCGCATAAGGCCGTCTGTCGTCTCCATGGCGATGCATCTTACCGTGCTGTCACCGATGTGCTGAGCGACTTCGAGAATGAGATTGTCCTTTTTGTCATTGATCGTAGGATTTGTCAGATATATCGCTCCGTAGATGGGCGGAAGGCTTTCAGGTGGAAAACGAACATCCACAACTGTTCCTATGACCTGTACGACCTTCCCTGTAACGTCGGAATTCATTGTGCTGCCCTCCTTTAGGTGCTCTGCAAAGCTTCGGCACCACCGACGATGTCCAACATCTCGTTGGTGATACTCTGCTGGCGTGTCTTATTGTATACGAGGGTGAGATAATCGATCATCTCACCGCAGTTATTGGTTGCGTTCTCCATTGCCGACATCCGCGCCGCGTGCTCGGAAGTCTGAGATTCGACCAATGCGAAATAAATCTTGGTGACGATATAGTGGGGGATGAAGCGATCGACAATCGTCTGCATGTCAGGCTCGTAAAGATAGTCGAAGGCGTCCTCCGTCTTCACCGTCTTGAGGGGCAGGAACTCCTCAAACACGACTTCCTGCTTGATTGCCGAACGAAAATACGTATAGATAAGGTAGATTTTATCGAATTCGCCATCAAGGTAAAGCTGGGTCAGATCGGAAGCCATTGTTTGTGCAAGCTCCATACTGACCGATTTGAGGTCGGTCCACTCCTTTGTGGTTTCTATCTTTCTGCGCTTGAGATAGTCCCTTATCTTCTTGCCGACGACGTATACACCGATCTTTTCGTAATTGGACCTGTTCTCTTCAACAAAACGCTCGACAGCGGTGGCGACGTTAAGATTGAACGCGCCGGACAGACCGCGGTCAGAGGCGATCGGGAAGAGAAGCACTTTGCTTATTTGTTCTCTCTCGGCCAGAAGCGGATTGGCATTCTCGGGTATCCGGCCTGCCATTCTCTTGAGCAGTTCCTCAGTTCGAAGAGCGTATCCATTGACCCTGTCCAGGTCATCCTGAGCTCTACGAAGCTTGGAGGCAGAGATCATCCTCATGGTCCGTGTGATCGTCTGCGTGCTTCTTATGCTGTTGATTTTTCTTTTTACATCTCGCAGCGTTGCCATGATCAGCCTGCTAGTAGGTAAATTTGTCTTTAAACTGGGTCAGGGCCTGGTTAAGTTTTGCCTCGGTGCCCGCATCTATCTGTTTCGCGTCCCGTATAGCCGCAAGTATGTCTCCATGCTCCTTCTCCATGTATGCCAGCAATTGCTGCTCATACTTGGGAATAGCCGCTTCGGGATAGCCGTCGGCATAGCCGTTCGTACCTGCGTAGAATATTACGACCTGCTTTTCTACGGGGTAGGGTGTGTAGAGACCCTGCTTCAAGAACTCCTGCAGCCTGGATCCTCTGGAAAGTAGCGCCTGTGTGGATTTGTCCAGGTCACTTCCGAATTTCGCAAAGGCAGCCATTTCGCGGAATTGAGCGAGGTCGATGCGAAGACGGGCTGCAACCTGTTTCATGCCCTTGGTCTGAGCGTTGCCGCCGACGCGTGATACCGAAAGGCCAACGTTGACGGCGGGTCTGATGCCGGAATAAAAGAGCTCCGGTTCAAGATAGATCTGGCCGTCTGTGATGGAAATAACGTTAGTAGGAATGTATGCCGAAACGTCGCCGGCCTGAGTCTCGATAATAGGAAGGGCCGTGAGGGTTCCACCGCCGTGGGCATCATCCCATTTTGCCGAACGTTCAAGCAAACGGGAGTGCAAATAGAAAATGTCGCCCGGGTAGGCTTCACGGGCAGGAGGCCTTCTGAGAAGCAGGGAAAGCTGCCTGTACGCAACTGCGTGCTTGGACAAATCGTCATAGGCGATCATCGCGTGTCTTCCGGTATCGCGGAAGTACTCGCCCATAGCCGTACCGGAGAAGGGCGCCAGATACTGGAGCGGAGCGGTGTCACTGGCGGTGGCCGCAACAACGGTCGTATATTCCATTGCGCCATAGGCGGTGAGCACGTCAACCATACGCGCGACGGATGATCTCTTCTGACCTATAGCCACATAGATGCAGAAAACATCTTTGCCTTTCTGATTGAGTATGGTGTCGATAACAATGGCGGTCTTGCCCGTGCCTCTGTCACCGATGATAAGCTCTCGCTGCCCTCTACCGATAGGGATCATGGCATCGATGGCCTTAATGCCTGTCTGCAACGGCTCCTTCACCGGCTGCCTCACGACGACGCCCGGTGCCCTCTGCTCGACGTTCCTGTACTCTGCAGCCTCAATAGGGCCCTTGCCGTCAAGGGGATTGCCGAGGGCATCAACCACTCGGCCTATCAGGCCCTCACCAACCGGGACCTGCGCGATCCTGTTGGTTCTCTTGACGATGTCGCCTTCGCGGATCTCGTTTTGCTCGCCGAAAATGACCGCCCCGATATTGTCTTCCTCAAGGTTGAGGACCATGCCGGTGATGCCGTGGGGGAGCTCGATCAGTTCACCGAGAAGGGCGTTTTCGAGTCCGTAGATCCTTGCGATACCGTCTCCAATGGAGATAACCGTTCCCGTTTCCTGGAGGTCGATCTCCCTTTCAAAGCCCGATATCTTCTGTTCTATGATCCTGCTTATTTCATCTGCCTTGACTGCCATGATCTACTCCTTCATCATGCTTTCATTCAGTAATTCTAGCTGTCTCTTGACACTACCGTCGATCCTTATTCCTCCGACCGCCACCTTTATACCGCCGATGAGACTCTTGTCTTCCTTGATCTCGAGGAGCACCCTCTTGTTGAGCCTTTCGCCGAGCGCTTTCTCGATCTGGGCTTTCGTCGCATCGGACACGGGATATGCGGAGAATCCCAATCCCTTCACCATTCCTTCCTTGTCGTTGACTAATCCCTCGTATGCGTCCCGTATGGACGGCAAATAGTTCATCCTGTTTTTTTCAAGGAGGAGGTTGAGCAGCGCGGCTACGGCGGGGGAGGACCCGAGAACTTTGGTGAGGTCGGCGAGAATTTCCTTTCTCTTGTCCATTTCGAGAAGAGGAAGTATGAGAGCGCGGTACATCCTGGGTTCGCTCTCCGTAATTGAAACAACCTCTTCTAACTGCTGCCGGTAGTCCTTGTACTTTCCGTCCTTTTCTCCAGCGGCAAACAAACCCTTTGCATACCTACGTGCAATCGACTGGCTAATCAATTGATACTCCTTACCTTTTGTATGAACTCGTCAACCATTTGGTCGTGGTCTTCTTGCTTGAACATGTTCCGTACCCTCTGCTCGGCTGCCCTGACGGTGCGTTCGGCGATCTCGGTACGGACCTTTGCCATCGTTTCTTTCATTTCCTGTTCGTAAGCCAGCTTGGCCTGCTCTCTTATACGGGATGCGAGCGCCTGAGCCTCGTCGAGTATCTTCTTTTTCTCCTGCTCTACCTCACGAAGAACCGAGGAGCGGTAGGCCTGGATCTCGGCTTCGAGCTTGGAAAGCTTCTCCTCGTATGCCTTCTTGGCCTCGCCGGCCTCTTTCAGGAGACGTTCGCTCTCTTCGATTTTCTCTTTTATGGCTGCCCGGCGGGACTCTAGAAAGCCCTTAAGCGGCTTTCTGAGGGCATAGATGAGGACACCGGCAAGGATCGCGAAATTGATAAACTGGATTGTCAGTTTCAGCCACAGGGGAAGATGCGCTCCGAGACCCATTATGCACCCCTCTTCATGATTTTCTGTGCTATTTCCGTTGCGAGACGATCGGATTCGCCCGTCAGGGTTTGAAGGGTCTTCTCGGCCTCTTTTTTGACCGCATCCTTCACCTTCGCGAGTTCCTCGGTAAGCTCCCGTCGCGCTTCTTCGATAACCTTCATGGACGACGAATGGGCTTCCTTCAAAAAGGAGTCTCGTTCGGCCATTATGGGTTTTCTTTTCTCCTTAATGCTCTCGTCATAGGTTTTACCCAGACTTTCGGCCTCCTGCTTGTTGCCTTCAGCCTTGTCCGCCAGAGACTTTATGACGGTTTGACGTTTTTTCAGCGCATTAAGTATGGGTTTGAAGAGAAGAAAGTTGAGAAGAAAGAGCAAAACGAGGAAATTTAGGAACTGAATGATGATTGTGTGGTTGAACTCTATCATATCGACATCCTCTGCTGCTTAGGCTACCTGATAAGGAATAATTTCACAATGCATTCATATCACAGAACCGGGATAATTTGCAAACGATTTCGTGAGGCTAATCTGCAAAAATTTCTAAAAGCCTTTCAAGGTCATCTTTCGAGTAAAATTCGATGATCACCTTACCCTTGTTTCTGCGGAATGTTACCTGCACTTTTGTCTGCAAAGCCTCTCGAAGCATCTCTTCGGCACGAGAGAAGGGAGATGGTTTTCGCACCCGGTCGGATTTGCGTGTCCTCTCCAGTTCCCTTACGGAAAGTCCCTGGGTCAGCACTTTATTCACATACCTTCTCTGTTCATGCTCGTCATTAAGGGTAATGAGCACTCTCCCATGCCCCTGGGTCAGCTTCCCTTCAGTCATCAGGTCCTGAATCCAGTCCGGCAGTTTGAGGAGCCGGACGTAGTTTGAAACCGAACTTCTTTCAACTCCCACTTTCTTTGCGAGCTCTTCATGGGTGTAGTCGAAGTCGTCCAGGAACCGTTGATAGACCATCGCTATCTCGATAGGGTTCAAATCTTCCCGCTGAAGGTTCTCGATCATGGCAAGCTCAAGCGCCTCACGGTCGTCCGCATCCCTGACAATGACCGGCACCTCTTTCAAGCCTGCCATCTTCGCCGCGCGAAAACGGCGTTCACCTGCAATAATCTCGTAGACGCCCTCTTTTCTCCTGACGAGAATAGGTTGAAGTAAACCCTTTTCCTTTATCGAGGCAGCCAGTTCAAGCAGGGGCTCTTCCCTCATTTCAATTCGCGGCTGTGTGGGGTTGGGTAGTATCTGCTGAATTGGTATGTTGCTGATGCCGCCCCTCTCGTCGACATCTTTCAAGATAGCCGAGAGACCGCGACCCAGCGGGTCCTTCTTAGACATCTATCCCCCGTTGCACGATATCTCTGCCGCCAGGTCGAGATAGCTTTCTGCGCCCTTTGAGCTCACATCGTACAGAATTACAGGCTTCCCATGACTCGGCGCCTCGCTGAGGCGCACATTTCTCGGTATCACCGTTTTGAAAACCTTGTTGCCCAGATGCTTTCTTGCCTCCTCCATCACACGGAAGGAAAGATTATTCCTTTTATCAAACATCGTGAGAAGAACGCCAAGGATCTCCAGGCCGGGGTTGAGCCTCTTCTTGATAATCGAGACCGTTTTTAGAAGGAGAACGAGTCCTTCCAGTGCGTAGTACTCACATTGGAGGGGGATGATGACATAATCGGAGGCAGCCAGAGAATTGACGGTGAGGAGGCCCAGGGAAGGAGGGCAATCTATGACGGTGTAGTCATAAGTGTTCTTTATGCCGGCAAGGGCGGTCTTCAGAATCAGTTCCCTGTTTTCGAGATCAAGAAGCTCGATCTCCGCGCCTATCATGTCAGGATGACCGGGGGCGAGATCAAGTTGGGGCACTGCTGTCTTCTGGATAACCTCTTCCAGGGGTATGTTTCCTATGACGGCCTGATAGAGATTCGACGTAAGTCGCCCGTAGGAAACGCCGACCCCGCTCGTTGCGTTGCATTGCGGGTCCATATCGAGCAAAAGCGTCCTGTTCTCTGCTACTGCAATCGAGGCTGCAAGGTTGACGGCTGTCGTTGTTTTCCCCACTCCGCCTTTCTGATTCGCAATGGCTATGATCTTGCCCATGGACAAGATACATTAGCACAAAACAATCTTTCTATGAAATCTTTTTATATGCAAACAGTTGATAATCCTTACGAGTTTCGGGCAAGCAGTAGCTGGTCGCCTCGTCCAGCAAAAAGCCCTTTTCGGAGGACGCTTCTTCGTTCGCGCCCTTCAGCAGGAACGCCTTGCCTCCGTGCCTCAAGTGTTTTCTTCCCATATCGAGGACGGCGGATGTCGAGCCGAGCGCCTTCGCGACGAGGACGTCAGCTTCTATCGGTGGAATGTCTTCAATCCGTCCGTAAAGGACCTCCAGATTGGCAAGACCGAGCATCCTCTTCACATGCCTCTGGAACTGAACCTTCTTCATGATTTTGTCCACTGAGAAAACCGTCCTTCGTGGACCAAGAACGGCTAACGGGATCGCCACAACCCCCGCGCCGGAGCCCAGATCCAGAACCGATTGCCTTTCCTGCAGCCGAGAATGCAGGAAGAAGGCGTCGAACACAAGGTCAGTCACTACCAGCCTCAATTCTTTGATACCCACAAGGTTCATGTGTTGGTTCCATCGGCCGAGTTCATAAATATAGGAAGAGATATCACGCAACTGTTGGTCGTTGAACTCAACGGCGAAATGAGAGAGGCCTTTCCGGATCAATGGCTCGAGTGTTTCCATAGTCTTTATGATTAAGCTAACTCAACGGTTTTGACAAAATAATGGCATCATACTAAAATTAGCATAAATTTCCCGTTTCTGTTATAGTAACCAACATGCGAAAAATCTTCATTTTTTTGGCCGTACTTCCCCTCGTCTTCGTTTCCTGCGGCGGTCAAAAGGCCGCCAAAAAAGTCGACAGTCCCGGAAACCTTTATGTTCAGGGCGTGGATTTCATGAAGCAGAAGAAGTACGACAAGGCGATCGCCAACTTCACGAAGGTCAGAGAGAACTACCCTTTCGATCCTATAGCTCTCGTAGCCCAGGTGAAACAGGGCGATGCGCATTTTGAAAAGAAGGAATATCAGATGGCGGCCGGAATCTATGAGGATTTTATCAACAGCCATCCTGAAGATGAGAATGCGGCTTACGCCCTTAAGCGTGTGGGCGAGTGTTATGAGAAACTTTCGCCTTCACTGGATAGGGATCAGGCGAATACATACAAGGCTGTCGAGCGCTTCACGTTCCTGAAGAACCGGTATGGGTCGAGCACTTATGCCAGGGATATTGACGCGCATCTCAAGAATCTCACCGAGAAGCTTGCCGCCCGGGAGCTTTATGTGGGAGAGTTTTACTATAGAACCGAAAAGTATAACGCGGCTGTCATGCGGCTCGAATACTTCCTCATGAAATTTCCTGAAGCAAAGGACAGGGACAAGGCGCTTTATTATCTCGCTCAAAGTTATAAGGAACTGAACAAACCTGACAAAAGCCAGCACTATCTTGACCGGCTCAAACAGGAATATCCGAAAAGTGTCTTTTCCGCGCCCATCAAGAGAGAGCGCAAAAGGCTTCAGATTGCCAGGCCCGAACCACCGCAGGCAACGGGCCCTGCCGCAATAGTCCCGGCAAGCTATGTTTACGAGGAGAGAAAGAGGAAAGAGATTGACCTGAGGCCGGTGGAGCCATTCGTAGTCAAGGATGCCGAACCAGGCAGCCCGGCAAAAGACCGGGCATCGGAAGCCGCCGATGCAAAAGGCCGGAACAGCCGGCACCTTGCGGCCTCAACCGATGCCTCGCCGTTTGCCGCCCTGCCCACCGCAAAAACGGGCCCCACGGGCGAAGCGGATAACGCGCTGTCCGGAACCGC
>MVRP01000088.1 GCA_002067405.1 Syntrophorhabdaceae bacterium PtaU1.Bin034
TCCCGGTGCTTCCGGGAATAAGTATAGCCAGGTACCTGTGGGTAGGGAAGCATGGATATAAGATACAAGGGGGAGGCTCCGGCAGCTTTGCTGGCAGAGGGGGCGACGCGAGCCCCAAAGGTTGAACCTCAGCCATTTTTCTGTTAATTTATGTCGGATGCGGCCCCTCCCCGCCGGGTCGTTCAACACACTATGACCAACTTTTTTGATCTTACTTTAGCCGAGCTTGAAGACATCCTGGAAAGCATGGGGCTTAAGCCGTACCGCGCACGCCAGGTCTATAAGTGGGTATATCAGATGGATACGGCGGATTTCGACCTCATGACAAATCTACCGAAGAGCCTGAGGGTGACCCTGAAGAAGATGTTCCATTTCGGTCTCCCGCATATAACCGAGACGCACGGATCCAGGGACGGCTCGACGAAATATGTGTTTACCACGCACGACGGGCATGTCATCGAAAGCGTCTTCATGCCCGAAAACGGGAGGAGCACCGTGTGTCTCTCCACCCAGGTCGGCTGCAAAATGTCCTGTGCCTTCTGCGTTACCGGCAGGATCGGGTTCATCAGGGACCTCACGCCTGCCGAGATCGTAGGCCAGGTAATGGCGATCAAGCCGCACATGGGCGAAGACAGGATCACCAACATCGTGCTCATGGGCATGGGCGAGCCGGTCGACAACATCGACAATGTCCTGAAAGCGATCGACATCCTCGAGGAACCCCTTGGCCTCAAGATCTCTCACAGGCGGCTTACGGTCTCTACCGTGGGTCTCATCGACGGGATGCGACAGATCGGCCCCAAAAAGGCGCAACTCGCGATTTCTCTCAACGCGTCCACGGGAGCGGTGCGGACGCGACTCATGCCCATCAACAGGGTCTACCCGCTGCACGACGTCGTCGGATACGTGAAGAGCCTCGGCAATATGGGAAGGATCAGGGTCACCTTCGAATATGTGATGCTCAAGGATGTGAATGACTCGCTCGACGACGCAAAGACGCTCGTGCAGCTTTTGAAAGGCGTCAAGTGTAAGATTAATCTCATTCCTTATAACGAATCCCCGTACAGCGAATTCAAAAGCCCGGACCCGGAAGCGGTGAAGCAGTTTCAGTCATATCTGATTGAAAGGCATTTCACTGCCATAGTGAGAGATTCACGGGCCAGCGACATTGGGGGAGGGTGCGGCCAGTTGGGGATGAAATACCTTGAGGAGAGAGGGCGATGAGTCTTCTGCCCGTGTACAGGCAATCTTTTTTTGCGAGTCAAGACCGCCAGGACGGAATGCGATTGAAGATGTATTGGCGCAGGGGGACGGTTTACACGGACATGAGTGTCGGGACCGCCTTCGAAGGTTATGACCACGTGGTCCATGGAGGAATGCTTTTCGGTATTCTTGACGTGGTCATGTGGCACGCGATCTTCATGGAGACGAAGAAGATCTGCATGACGAGAAAAACGGATATGGATTTCCTGAAACCGGTCCTCTGTAATACCCCGTACAGGGCTCAGGCAAAAGTGCTTCGCGTGGAAGACCGCGACGTGTGGGCAACAGGTTGGATCGAAGACGCTGACAAGGAACGCCACGCCGAGGTCACCGCGCTTTTCAGGGAAGCAAAAGGGCTTGACTACGCCGCGTTTATCGCCAATCTCGACTTTACCGGTGTTTCTCACGACATCAGGGAGTTCTACCACTCGGCAATACCTTAAATCGATCCGGAGCCGGAGGCCATTTGGACAATCTGCCTGCATACCACGACTGCCTGTTCTGCGGACCTGACCACCCGCACGGGCTGCGATTGAAACTGCGCTACAACAAAGCCTCTGTCGTTGCAGAATTGTCCGTGGACAGGGGATTTCAGGGATACGAGAACACCGTGCACGGCGGCATCGTATCGGGTATTCTCGATGAAGTCATGTGGTGGGCGGTGACCGTGGGGGCCAGAAAGATGTCCTTTACCCGCAAGATAGAGGTTGAATTCCTCCGGCCCATGGCGTGCGGGGAGAGGTATAGGGCAGAAGGCCGGCTCACGAGTACGCGACACGGCGCCTTTACTGCTTCCGGACAGATAAAAGACGGGTCGGGCCGGGTCATCGCCCGGGCAGAGGCCCTCTTCATGGTGGCAAAAACGGTGTCGCGGGAGGAATTTGCCCGGAAAATGGACCTTAGCCGCCTGTCTCCTGAAATGCTGGAGGTGTTCTCCGCTGTCCTCGGCTTGTCGCCCGGGCCATGATCTCCATGGTCTCCACGAGTTTGCCGATGCCTTCCTCGGTGACGCACGAGATGGAGACCGCCGAGTAGCGGCTCTCCAGGATCTTCATGAATTTCCTGTCTACCCTGTCTATCTTGTTAAAGACGAGGAGCTTCTTCTTCTCTGAAAGACCGAGCGCATCGATCACGGAGTTCACCGTGGCAATCCTCTCCTCGAAATCGGGAGAGCTGATGTCGACAAGGTGGAGGAGAAGGGTTGCATCTTCGAGTTCTTCCAGGGTTGCGGCAAATGCACGAAGGAGCACCTCGGGAAGGTCTTCGATGAAGCCCACCGTATCGGTGAGCACGATCTGTTTTCTCACCGGGTACTTGATAAGCCTCGTTGTCGGGGTAAGGGTGCTGAAAAATCGCTCCTGCACCTCTACCGTACTTTTGGTGAGGAGGTTGAGCAGGGTCGATTTGCCCGAGTTCGTGTAACCGACAATAGAAACGATGGGGATTCCCGTTCCCCGACGCCTCTCCCTCTTTCTCTCCCTTATCTTCCCCACGTCTTTCAGTTTCTTTTCGAGAAATGCGATCTTCTCCTTGATCCTTCGGCGGTTCACCTCGAGCTTTGTTTCGCCGGGGCCCCTTCCTCCTATGCCCCCTGTAAGCCTGGACAAAGCCGCCTCTTTTTCTGCAAGGCGGGGGAGAATATACCTGAGCTGGGCCAGTTCTACCTGGATCTTTGCCTCGCCGGTCTTCGCCCGGGCAGCGAAAATGTCGAGGATGAGCTGATTCCGGTCAATGACCTTCAGCTCCGTGAGGGACGATATGCTGTTGAGCTGGCTCGGGGTGAGCTCCTCGTCAAAGACGAGCATCCCGGCGCCGAGCTGCCGGGACCTCATCGCGATCTCCTCGATCTTTCCTTTCCCCACAAGGAACCGGGGATGGAGCTCTTTGGGCCGCTGCACCACGACGTCGAGCACTGACAGGCCGGCCGAATAGGAGAGGTCTTTCAGTTCGGCGATCCGTTCCTCGACGTTCTTGGTCCTTCTGGGCAAAACAACGATGACAAGGACACATTCTTCCAGGGCCGCAGCCCGTGTCACATAGGACGTGCCCCGCTCCTTCACGAACTCGGCCTCCAGATCGGTAATGAATTCGGTAAAATTGAGGTCGAGCTCGTTCACGGGCTCCGGACCGATAAAGTCCCAGACCTGTCCCTTTCTGTTGCTCGGTATGAGATAGCCTATCTGGATCAGCTCGACGGGTTCTCCCGACCGCTCCAGGATACAGGCGACTAGATCGAGCTGCAGGAGCGCGAGATCGGTAAGATCCTCCTTGGAGAGAAGTTCGCTGTCGAGGTGGGTGTGGACGAGCCTCAGGCCACGAAAACGGGCCCTTCCCACCCTTTCGGACGAGAGGACAGGGATGTGGATACGCTCCCTGTCGCCCACGATCACGTACTCCACCACGCCCCTCCGGTTGACGATGATACCGATTTGTCTCGATATCTCCCTCGATATCTCCATCATGTTCCTGGCTCTTTCGAAGGAGATCACGGTGTCCGCTTCAACCTTTTTACGGTACAGGTTGAGGAGCCGGCGCTTTTGAAGATGGTTCAATCCTTGCGTGTTACCGTACAGTTCCGTGCATGCCTCCCGAAGCCCTGGGTTTCCCTGCCGAAGCTTCCTACTTTATTATAATACAACGGAAACCCGATCTCACCCCGAAAGAAGGCCGCGGGCCGCGGGAAAGGCTTTCCCCTCCTCTGTGCTCCCGTCACGGTAATCCGAGGTTCTTGTCCTGCGTAAAGGTGGCACAGTCCGCGTGGCCGTAATGATGAGCAACCGTGATGCTCGGAGCGGAACATTCCAGGGACTCGTTGAACTTGCAGTCACTCTCCTTGCACGCCCCGACAGACCCGGTGGCGTCCGCCACACCGCCTTTTGCCTTTTCGCCACAGAAGGTATCGCAGACAGGGTGATCCCCGCCCACAGTTATCGCTATGGCGTGGCACAATGCATTCTGGTTGTAGGAGCATTCAGTTACCTCGCACTTGCTTATCTTCGGCATTTCCATAAGCCTTTCCTCCTTATGTTGATTTGTCTCTTCGTTCATCAATATCATGTTGGAAGGGAAATCTGTCAAGGTGGCACCGTCCGCCTTTTCACCCTTCTCGACATTATTGTCGATATAAAGTATATTCTTTATGACGCTTTTGTCTCCCCGGAGGCAGGTCGCTTCGAAGGAAGCCTAAAAGGCCTGAAATTAAGCACTTGCGGAAGATGAGCATCGTGGCACCGCTATTGCTATGTATCCATGCATGATCGATCAACTAAACATTTTGCGGAGGTCAAGATGAAGCGATGGAATGCGGCAGTGGCGGCCCTGGTTGTTCTTCTGGTGTTTGCAGTATCCTCTTATGCACAAGGCCTGGGTTTCGGCGGGCGGGGCGACGGGTTCGGATGCGGCCGGGGGCCGGGATTCGGGCACGGAGCACACGGTGGATTCGGATTCAGGATGGCCCAGGAATTGAACCTTTCCAAGGAACAGATGGACAAAATGTGGAACGTGCAGCACAAGTACGCCGGTGAGATGAGGGAACTCAGGTATGATCTTTTCCAGAAACGGATAGAAGCAAAGAACCTTTACACGGACCCGAAAGCGGATGAAGCAACCATTCTGGCAAAACAGAAGGAAATGAGCTCCCTCAAACAGCAGCTCCAGGACAAGGTGGCGCAGATGAGGCTCGAGCAGAGGAGGATCCTCACGCCCGAGCAGCTGAAGAAGCTGGGTGAGTTGCGACCGGGACATCCCCATCACGGCAAAGGAAGATACATAGGTTAACGGATGGTTCGGTGAGGAGGGCCGGCTTCCGGCCCTCCCGGAAACATACTACTTTCAGGAGGACTCAACCATGAAAAAGGCATTCTTACTGATAATGGTCCTTGCAATAGGCTTCGGAGCTTATTCCTGCGCCAGCCAGGACTATAACACCCAAAAGGGAGCGGCCATAGGAGCGATCGGCGGAGCGCTGGCCGGCCAGGCGATCGGCCGTAATACCGCAGGGACGCTGATAGGCGCAGCAACGGGCGCGCTGGTCGGTGGGGTCGCGGGCAATGCCGTGGACCAACAGAGAACGAATGAGAAGATAAGTGCTGCCCAGACAGCTCCCCCGGCTTACAGTTCTGCGCCCCCTCAACCTGCTCCCGATGCTCCTCCACCCGGTCGCTGGGTCGATGTTCCCGGTCAATGGGTTGGCGGCAAATGGGTCCCGGCCCATAGGGCGTGGGTGCCCGTTAATCCCTGAGGAGAGTGCCCGGAAGACCGACAACGAGAGGATAAGGCATGCCGTTGCGCGTTCTGCCGTTTCTATGCGCTTTATTGATTTTTGTGCCCCCTCTGTTCGCTCAGGAGTCATATCGTGAGTTCGAGAGGGGGCTCAATCTCTCTGAGTCGCAAAGGGCGCAGGTAGATAGCATTAAGAGAAGGTATATCGGTGAATGGAGGAACCTCAAAGATGAGTCCGTGCGCAAGCGGCTCGAGTTGAGGGAATTGGACAATAACAGGCCCGACCAGAGAGAAAGGGCGCAAAAACTGCAGAGGGAGCTGAACCAGATAGAGGCATCAAAACAGCGGCTCTTCCGTCAATACAGCGGGGAAGTGTCGACGGTCTTCAATGAAGAGCAAAGGGGGCGTTTCAACAGGTTTATGGACAGGGAAAACCGAAGACCACCGATGAAATCGCCGCGCTACCGGATGCATGGAAGATAAAAAGCTCCTTTTTCCACTCCTCCTTTTCGGCATATTCTTTGTACTCATAGCCATTACCGGCTTTTTCCAGATTACGATCATAAAGAGGAATATAGAGGGTCTTCTGCGAAGCGAAGGCGAAACGCTGTTCAGGAGTATAGCCCGTGAAATAGAGATGAATATGGAATATCTCACCCTCATAGAAAAATCGCCCTCGATCATTACCCCTAACTTCCTTAACGTAATGACCTACGATGAGGCAATTGTCGACGATCTTTACAGCCAGTTCACCAAGTCGACGGAGGCTGACCTGAACGCCTCATCCCTGACCAACATCCTTGTCACGGACAGGGCCGGCAAGCAACTGATGCGAAAGGGATCGATCAAGGTCAGCAAGGAGCATCTCGATCTTCTCGAAAAAAAGGAGCGACAGACGGTCATCCGAATGCCGAGCGGCGAGGACCACAGCCTGTTCATGGGCATAAAGCTTCCGGACAGATTGATCTTCTTCAATCTTACGCCGACCGAGCTGGAGAATCTTCGCAAGGTATACGTCATGAAGACCATTCTGGAGAACGAGCAGAAACGGCTGGATATTGCGGAAATCAATATTTACGATGCCTCGGGCAATGTCTATCTCGGCTCGGAGAAGAGGCCGAAGGATGTTTTCAGCATCATGAAGCCCTTGAATTCGAACTATTTTCCCAACTATTCCATGGAGATACTTGTTTCCAACAAGCTCGCCAGCGACACCTTCAAAAGAACGAGCGTCAACTTCGTCATGCTTCTCTTCTTCCTCATGCTGGGCGGCGCGGGGGGTATCTATGTCATATTCCGGCTCGACAGGAAGCACGCGGAAAGGCTGAGCGAGATCGAAAAGGACATGGTCATCAAAGAAAGGCTCGTTTCACTCGGGAAACTCGCATCCGGCATGGCCCATGAAATACGGAACCCGCTCAACGCAATGAGCATCTCCATCCAGAGATTGAAGAGGGAGTTTGTCCCGGAGCAGGAAAAGAAGGACGAGTACTATCGATTCCTGGACATAGTCAGGGGCGAACTGCTCCGGGTGAACAGGATCGTCGAAGAATTCCTTCTCTCCACAAAAGCGGGCATGGCAATGGAGCGGCAGGTCCTGCGACCGATCATCGAGGAAGTGGTAACCATGCTTCGCGAAAAGGCCGCCGCTGCAGGTATCGAAATAACGGACGATACCGGCGGAGAGATCATGCTCGAATGCCAGAAGGAAAGGCTGAAGCAGGTGTTCTACAACCTCATCACGAACAGCATAGAAGCGATGACTGCGGGAGGGAGCATCCAGATCTGCGCCGAAGTGCAGAACCCCCATGTCCGCATATCGATAAAGGATACCGGCCCGGGCATACACAAGGAGGATCTCTCCAAGATCTTCGAATACTACTACACCACGAAGGACAAAGGCATAGGTCTCGGGGTCCCTATTTCGTATATGATCGTGAAGGACCACGGCGGCGACATACAGGTTTTAAGTGAAGGCGGAAAGGGCACGACGTTTGTCATAACCTTACCATTGGCCAAGAAGGGGACATGAAATGGAACGTATGAGCATATTGATCGTGGAGGACGAGGAAACGCAGCGGAGCCTTCTCGAAGGGCTCCTGAAAAAGGAAGGTTACAGGGCAACGGGTGCGGGTGACGGCAAGACTGCCCTTCAATTAGTCAAGGATGATACGTTCGAGGTTGTGCTCCTTGACTACAAGCTGCCCGATACCGACGGGCTCGCGATACTGACGAAACTGAAGGAGATGAACCCGGAGATCGAGGTCATCATGATCACCGCCTTCGGAAGCATAGAAAACGCGGTAACGGCCCTCAAGGCAGGCGCCTTTGAGTACCTTACCAAGCCCATCGACCTTGACGATCTTCTCTTTAAGATCAAAAAGGTAGAGGACAGGCTCCATCTCATTCATGAAAATATGGTGTTGAAAGAAGCCCTGAAAGACAAGATGAAATCCGAGAACATCGTGTACGCGAGCGAGAAAATGCATGAGATCGTGAGCCTGATCGTGAGGGTCGCGAAGACGGATTCCACCTGCATGGTGCAGGGGGAAAGCGGCGTGGGCAAGGAAATCGTGGCCAATCTCGTGCACGAGCTGAGCGAGAGAAAGAATCAGCCCCTGGTGAAAGTGAATTGTTCGGCGATCCCCGATACCCTGCTCGAAAGCGAGCTTTTCGGGTACGAAAGGGGCGCGTTTACCGGCGCCTACCAGAAAAAAATCGGAAGGTTCGAGATCGCCAACAAGGGAACGATCTTCCTCGACGAGATCGGCGATGTGCCTCTCTCGCTCCAGCCAAAGCTGCTCCGTGTCCTTCAGGAGAAGGAGATAGAGAGGCTCGGCGGTCTCCATCCCATCAAGGTGGATGTCCGCATAATAGCCGCAACCAACAAGAACCTGGAAGAGGAGGTAAAGCAGGGCCGTTTCAGGGAAGATCTCTTCTACCGGCTCAACATCGTGCAGATCGAAATCCCGCCCCTTCGCGAGAGGAAAGAAGATATCCCCCTGCTTCTGGACTTTTTCCTGAAAAAATTCACCGAGAGGCACAAGAGGAACATCAAAGGATTCACCAGGGAGGCGCGGGACGTGCTTATCAAGCACGATTTCCCCGGGAACGTGAGGGAGTTGGAGAATATTGTCGAGCGGGCCGTAGTCCTGACGAGAGGAGAATATATCACCCGGGAAGATCTATCCATGTTCAATGCGGCTGACCAGCCCGCCGGTGACGGGAGCATGAAGCAGGTTGTCGGTTCGATGGAAAAGAGAATGATCACGGAAGCGCTCGTTTCCTCAAACTGGGTGCAAACGAAGGCTGCCGAATCCCTGGGCATCAGCGAGAGAATGCTCAGATACAAGATGAAGAAGCTCGGGATTTCCAGAGAGGAGCAGGCCTAGGCCCGGAAAGGCCCGTTGCCCGGCCGACTGACGGCATTGCCGGCCCTTCGCATCGAAGCGGGACAGCCGTAAACAGGCCGCCCTGTGTCTCGTTGACAGCGAAATCTGCCGACCATATATTCTTTCCATCTATGTCGGTGGAACAGCTTATCTCGCAATATGGCTATTTCGCCCTGTTCCTGGGGGTGTTTCTTGAAGGGGAGACCGTGGTGATCGCGGCGGCCTTTGCCGCCCACCAGGGCTACCTCAAGATGCCCTGGGTAATAGCGGCCACCTTCCTCGGCTCCATAGCAGGCGACCACTTCTATTTTTTTCTGGGTCGGACAAAGGGCAGGGCGTTTGTCCGAAACCGGCCTCTCTGGCAGCTAAAAATCAGGAAGGTGCAAAGCCTGCTTGAGAGCCACCCCAGGCTCGCAACCGTCGGCTTTCGCTTCCTGTACGGCCTTCGCACCGTCACCCCCTTCGCTCTCGGCATGAGCGAGACGAGGACATCCCATTTTGTTGTCTTCGATATAATCGGAGCCTTTTTCTGGTCCCTCGCAGCCGGGCTGTTCGGTTTTCTCTTCGGCAGTGCCCTCGAAGCCCTCTTCACGGATATCAGGGAATATGAGCGCCTGATCCTGGTCGGGATCCTTGCGATAGGGACAGGGATATGGATCGCGTATCAGATAAGAAAGCGACGGCTGAGACGGATAGCGGCACTCTCCCGTCCGCACGACGGGAAGGTACAAACAAACAAAAGCAGATGGGAAACGGGAGAGTGGAGACGGGAGTAAGGGCCTTTACTCCCCAGCGAAGCGGCCTTTCGTCTTTACTCTCCCGGTCGCCTTACCATCCGGGCCTTGGCCATCCCATTTCGTCAATGCTCCCGGAATCGACATTGACCGTTACTTTCCGGTCCACGCCCTTCACCGCGTTGAACGGAACATACACATCACGCGCAAATTTCCGGTCCACGCGAAAATCGTTTCCTCGTATTTCTTTTATTCGTCCTATGAACTCCCCGCGTATATCTTCCACGTCCATCCCGATGCGGACCTGCTGGGACCACGGGCTCATCTCCGCCTCTTCCGGACGGCCTGGCCCCCGCCTTTCCTCTACTCTCAGCTCGTTCTGAACATCGGACACGCCTGCCACGGACAGAGAGATATCTTCGGCATGGCGTTTTTGGCTGCGATCAGCGACACTTCCTTTCAGCGTTACCACGCCGTTACGTACTTCGACATCGATGTCGCTCGCGTCGACCGGTCCTGCCTTGGTCAAGCCCTCGCACACGTCTTCCCGGATCTGATCATCCGACCGTTGGTAACCTCTCGGGCCGACTCCCCGGTACGGACCGGGTAATTCCCGCTCCCCTGCAAGAATCCGGCTCGACCTTGAGAACATCGGCCTTCTCCGGAAACGGGGCCAGCCCTCGAACCTCCGGGCTTCCCGGGCCCACTGAGCTCCGCCCTCTCCCGGTGCCAGCCTGCCCGGTCCGGCCCTTCGCTCCTCCTCGGCCGGCAACGTGCCCTCAAATGTCTTTGTGACCTCATCATAGTCGGGTGGTTGTCCGAGATCACGGTTCACGCTGTCTCTGGCAAACTCTTCCTGCTCAGGGGTCCATCGCCCCTCGGCAATACGTTTGGCCATCCTGAATCGTTCAAGCTCGGGGTCGAATTCGCAGACGCCGCTGGGTCTTTGCCGATAGCGTTCTTCCTCTTGATATCGTCCCGGCCATTCACGGTCAACGGATCGGTATGCCCTCGCCATGATGTTCCTCCTTTAATGGTAGCTGATAGCTGGTATGGGTCGAATCTACTAACCAACCTAATACCGGTTTCCAGGCTGTCAAGACGCACCGGGGGCAGAGAAAAGACCACCGGGTGCGTCTGCTTCGGGATGTAGTTTTTGTTCTCAGGCTTTTTCGACTGAGAAGAGAGGTTCCTGTAAAGACTCGTTCCTGCAGATAGGACATTTGCCGGGCTTCTTCAACCGCCCCCTTTTGGTAAAGACAAACCCGCACCTGTCGCAGCGCGCCGGCACTACAGCCAGCCTGTAGTCTCCCTTATTCATCGTCTTTCTGATGTGTTCCAGGTGCTCGTAAACATCCTTTTCGGGGATCCTGAGCAGCCCTGAGATCTCCTTTCCCGTAAGAGGACCCTCTTTCAGGAGTGCCGCTATCCTTCGCCGGAGGGTCTCATACCTTTCCTCGGGTACGACCGGCTCCTTTATTCTCCGCTTCTCGCGCATCTTTATCCTCGGAATAACCAAATTAATTATAGTTGCACAAGACGGAATATTCCATTGGGATGAAGAGAATACGATTCCGTTGAATTCGGGCCGGGCACTCATTAAACTATTACATGAAAGATATCAGGGCTGTTATTTTTGACCTTGACGGAACCCTCGTCGATTCCGCCCAGGATATTTCCAACGCCTTCAACCACGCCCTCAAACCGTGGGGCATGACAATAAGTGTTAATGAAGCGCGCCAGTTGACCGGAGGCGGAGTTACAGAGCTGATCGAAAAGATGCCGCTCAAGGTCGGCACAATACCGGACAATGAAGCGCTGATACGCCGTTTTTTCGAGTTTTATGCCGAACACCTCGCCGACAACACGAGGCCTTATCCCCAGGTAGTGGAAACCCTCGAGAGACTGCGTGGCTACGATAAGGTTGTCATTTCAAGAAAATCGGAGAGTTTCTGTATCCGCCTCTTGACGAAGCTCGGGCTTCTCGAGCATTTTAAGCTCGTCATTGGCGGCAATACGGTTCCCAATCCGAAGCCTTCACCCGACCCGGTGTTTTACGTCCTTTTCAGGCTGGATATCAGCGCGGAAGAGGCGTTGATGGTTGGCGACGGGCTTGCGGACATTATGGCGGGGAAGGCAGCCGGCGTGCGAACTGTCGGGGCAGCGTACGGATACGGCTCCCGGGGACTTTGGAAAAATGCCGATTTTATCATCCGAAGCCCGTCCCAGCTCCTTGACGTCTTGCGGCTTATTCGTGAGAGGACGGCTTCAACGGAGCAATGGAACCCGGCTTCGTTCGGTATAGACGCCATGCCCCCGGAATCCGTTGTTTGTCTGATGAGCGAAGAGAATTCGGGGGTTGTTCGGGCAATTGCAAACGCCCATGCCTCAATCGTTGCAGCGGCGGACGCTGCAACGGCAGTTCTTCGGTCGGGCGGTTCCCTTATTTTTATCGGTTCCGGAAGCAATGGCCTCCTCGGGGTCCTTGAGGCTGCCGAAATCCGGCGGATGTCCGGGCTGGCCCCGGAACATGTCCGGGCTGTCGTAGCGGGTATGCGCGGCGGGATCACCGATCCGGGAGAGATCGCCGGGGATGACCAGGAGGCAGGACGGGAAGCAATAAAAAGGGTCGCACCCTCCGACATGTGTCTGGGTATCTCGGCGAGCGGCACCACTCCGTTTGTCCTTGCGGCCCTGCAGGAGGCCAGGGAACGGGGTGCCAAAAGCTGGCTGCTCACCTGCAGCGAAGCGGCTCAGGCCTTCCTGGACGGTGTTATCAAAGTGCCCGTCGGACCGGAACTCATTGCCGGCTCCACCTGGTTTAAATCGGGAACCGCAACCAAAACGGTGCTGAACATGATTTCCGGCCTCACCATGATCCGGCTGGGCGGGGTGTATGACGGGTACATGGTTGATCTTAAGCCCTCAGACGCGAAACTCGCCAAGCGAGCGGCGGGCATTATTCAAAGCATCACCCACTGCTCAGGCGAAGAGGCAGAAAGATTGCTGGCAGAATCAGGCGGCAATCCCAAGATCGCCGTCGTGATGCACGACAAGAACATAAGCCGCGACGAAGCACGAAAACTACTCGAAGAGGCGAACGGATCGTTGCGCGCCGTGCTTAATAAGCATAAGCATTAAACCTGCTATCTCCCTCGTTTCCTTCCGGCCTCCCTTCCTTGATTACGGCCCGGCAACCTGTTAGAATTTGTGCCATGATCGCTTTATTAAAACGAAAACTGGCCGGTTATAGCCCTTGCTCGCTTGATGCCGACAAGAAGATACGTGCCTCAGTGCTGATACCGGTCTTTGAGAACAGTGCAGGCGTCCACATCCTGCTCACCAAAAGGACGAACAAGGTAAAGTACCACAAGGGGGAGATATCGTTCCCGGGAGGTATGTACGAGGACGGTGATCGCACTGCGATCGACACGGCTTTGCGGGAGTGCAGCGAAGAGATAGGCGTAAAACCCTCGGATGTGGAGATCGTGGGTCGGCTTGACGACATGAGGACAGTGACCGGCTTTGTGATCACCCCTTATGTCGGGATCATACCTTGCCCCTACAGCTTTACCCTCAATCCGGACGAAGTGCACTACCTTATCAATTTGCCTTTCCCTTACCTGCTCGAATATCGGGCGGAGGCCGAGACCGTGCAGCATGAGGGGAGGCTTGTGGAGATTCCGGCTATTTATTACGAGGGCGAGCGCATATGGGGTGCCACGTGCAAACTCCTTCTCCAGCTCAGAAAAATAGTGGAAGATGAGAAAATTTAACCTGAAGGTGCTCCTCCTCCTTTCGCTCGGGCACATGACCGTCGACATTTACCAGGGAGCGCTGCCCGCGACATTGCCTTTTATCAAAGAGAACCTGGGCCTTACCTACACAATGACGGGCCTCATCATGATCGTGTCCAACTTCACCTCTTC
This sequence comes from Syntrophorhabdaceae bacterium PtaU1.Bin034, assembly GCA_002067405.1. Next base: position 13,540 of record MVRP01000088.1, read on the forward strand.
CATTCTTCAACCACTCTTCGGTTTTCTCTCCGACAAGAAGGAGAAGGCCTTCCTCCTGCCTCTCGGTGTGTTCTCCGCGGGCCTGGGTTATTCCCTGCTCAGCCTGCCGTCACACTATTTCCCGGTGCTGGCGCTTGTTACCATAAGCGGTCTGGGCGTGGCATCCTATCATCCCGAGGGCTACAAGACAGCGGCTTTTTTCACGGGCCGGAGGGCGGCAACCGGCATGTCCGTCTTTTCCGTTGGCGGAAATCTCGGCTTTGCGCTCGGGCCCATCATCGCCATCTGGACCATCTCCCGCTTCGGCTTCACGTCCCTGCCTCTCGTGATCATCCCTTCACTTTTGTTCACCGCTGCCATTCTTGTTTTCAGAAGAGCCGTTGCCCTTCCTGAGATAATGGAGCACGCGAGGCGGGAGGCAGGAGAAACCAGGGCCGGAGGTGCATATCTCTCCCTGATCTTGACCATTTCAGCGGTGATAATGAGGTCCTGGATACAGGTCGGCATAATGGCCTACATCCCCTTTTACTTCATCGACGTGCTCAAGGGTGATCCCGTGTACGCCGCCAAGCTCGTGAGCCTTTTTCTTCTGGGGGGCACGATCGGGACACTCGTCGGCGCTCCTGTTGCCGACAAATGGGGACACAGGTTCCTGCTGAGGGCAAGCATGCTGCTCGCAACCCTCGTCTTTCCTCTCATTTTCATTGTTAAAGGTGCGCTGCTCTTTGTTGTGCTCTTTGTGCTCGGCGCAATCCTTGTCTCCAGTTTTTCCGTTACCATCGTCATGGCCCAGAAACTTCTTCCGAAGAATCTCGGCATTGCATCCGGTTTGATGACGGGCTTCGCGATAGGCGCAGGGGGCATTGGCGTGACCCTCCTCGGTGTTGTCGCCGACCACTACGGCGTCTACGCCGCGCTTCAGTCTATCGGGATATTGCCGGTGGTCGGCTTCGTTCTCAGCATGATACTGAAATATCCACCGGAACAGGAAGGGCAAAACGCATGAAACCGATAATCGGCATCGTCGGAAGGCCCAATGTGGGAAAGTCGACCTTCTTCAACCGCGTTGTCGGGTACAAGAAGGCCATAACCGAGGATATCCCCGGCGTCACAAGGGACCGGAACTACGGCGAATTCGAATACGGCGGAAAGAACTTCGTCCTCGTTGATACGGGAGGGTTTGAGCCCGACGGCGCCGAAAAAATAACCTCTCTCGTAAAACAGCACATCTATTCGGGCATCGAGGAATCATCGATTATCATATTTCTCATGGATGCAAAGGATGGGCTGCTTCCGGAGGACAGGGAGATCGCCACGATTTTGCGCCGGTATAACAAGCCCGTCTTTCACGTGGTGAACAAGGTCGATTCAAGAAAGAGAGAGGCGGACCTCGCGGACTTCTATTCGCTGGGCGTAGAAAAAATCTACGGCGTGAGCGCGGCCCATGGG
>MVRP01000089.1 GCA_002067405.1 Syntrophorhabdaceae bacterium PtaU1.Bin034
CTTTTTACGGAACGCACTAAAGACCGTTGGCAAGACCAAAAGCCTCGCAAGTAGTTCTTGCATGGCCCTTCTCGTCAAAGTTAGAATACGGAACACAAAGAATATCCTCTCGAGGACATACATGGAGAGCGTTTTCAGCAAAACCTGGAAAAATCTCATGGTTTTCAAGCGTTTCTGGCGGATCGCCCGGCTCTATTGGGTTTCTGAGGAGAAGGGGAAAGCCTGGCTTTTCCTCGCGTTGCTGACGGCCCTTCTCCTTGCTTTCACCTTAATGAACCTTGTCCTGAGCTATGCCCTGCGGGACATGATGACTGCCCTCGAGCAGAAGCATGCCTCCCAGTTCTATCGCCACGCAGCGGTGCTTTTTGGCATCTTCGTCGTCGCCACACCGGTGAGCGCCTTCTACGATTATGTCTCCCGTAAAACGGGGATCAACTGGCGTCAGTGGCTCACGGGTTGGTTCCTTCGCCAGTATTTCCACGACCGCGCCTATTACGACGTCAACTGGAACAGGGAGATCGACAACCCCGACCAGCGGATCAGCCAGGACATCGAGTATTTCACCGTGACGAGCCTTTCCTTCTTCTCGGTCGTCGCTTTCTCCTTCAGCCAGTTGATTACCTTTTCGGCCGTGCTCTATAGCATTTCAAAGACGCTGATGCTCGTGCTCCTGGCGTACACCTTTTCCGGCACCATCGCGACGCTGCTCTTCGGAAAGAAACTGGTCTTCCTCAATTTTCAGCAGCTGCGCCGGGAGGCCGATTTCCGCTACGGGCTGGTACATGTGCGGAACAACGCGGAATCGATTGCTTTCTATGGAGGTGAAGGCCAGGAGTCGAATCAGGTGCGCATGCGCTTTCGCAATCTTGTGGACAACTTTAACCGGCTGATCCTTTGGGAGAGAAACCTCGGCTTCGTGACGAACGGGTACCAGTACTTGATCATGCTGCTGCCCTATCTCGTCATTGCGCCCCGCTTTTTCTCAGGTGCCATCGCCTTCGGCGTCATCAGTCAGGCCGCCCTGGCCTTCAACAGCGTTTTTTCCGCCGCTTCGGTGATCGTGACCCGCTTCGAGGACCTCACCAAGTTCACCGCTGCAGTGAACCGTCTGGACGCCTTTTCCTCGGCTCTCGAGGGGCAGGCCGACAGGGACCAACCGAAGATTGTGCTCGTCCTCGCGGACAGGCTCGGGGCTCAGGGGTTAACCCTGAACACTCCGCACACGCTGCGGACGCTCGTCCGGGATCTGACCTTTAGCGCAAAGCCGGGACAGCCGGTTTTGATAGTGGGTCCCAGCGGCGCGGGCAAGAGCTCTATCCTGCGGGCAGTCGCAGGAATCTGGAATACCGGTGCGGGCACGATCTTCCGCCCCCAGCTCTCGGAAATGCTCTTCCTGCCCCAGACGCCCTATATGATCATCGGAACCTTAAGGGACCAGCTCCTTTACCCGAGAGCCCGAAACGATGTGAGCGAGGAGGCGCTGCGGCAGACGCTCGAACTGGTGAACCTCGCGGACCTGCCGGAGCGGTTCGACGGTTTCGACGCGGAACTGGACTGGTCGGACGTCCTCTCGTTGGGCGAACAGCAACGCCTCGCCTTTGCGCGTCTCTTGCTGGCCAAGCCGAAGTACGCGATCCTCGACGAGGCCACGAGCGCGTTGGACGTGCGCAATGAAGCCCTCCTTTACAAGTACCTCACAGAAAGCTCCACGGTCTATGTGAGCGTGGGCCACCGGCCAACGCTCGTGCAGTACCATCAGATGGTCCTCGAGCTGCTGGGCGGGGAGCGGTGGCGGCTCGTGCCTGCAAGTGACTATGCATCGGGAGCAAATTCCGGTTGATCACCCTGGACGACACGACCTAAACCTTTGGCAGAGGGCGGAACAGCCGACCAGCGACGGCTGGAGGAGAACGTGCCGTAGGTGCCGAGTGGGGCGGAGACGACTCGGACGAACGGGCTTTTTGTGCTGAACCAGGTAATCCGGTGCTCGTAAGGGCTTCCGAAGCCCGCTATTTCGGGAGGCGAACCATCCGGCCGGAGGCAAAAAGTTCCGCCTGGGCCGGAAAATTCTTCCCAACTCTTTTTAAGATCCTTACCTCAATCCTGCCCGGTTGCCCACGTGAGCCTTCAGATCTCCGCTTTGATGATACGGCATGCCTCTGGCATCAGGGTTGCAGTGATGCCTTGCACAAATGAAATGAGGAGGGACAGGTATGAGCTTGGCAATTTCCAACTATAACCGTTTTTCGACCTGTGGAGTCAGGAGTTCCATCGGCTACAGCAGCCAGGCAGGGACGGAAACCTTTCGGACCGGCGATCAGAGGGGCAGCACAGATACCGTTCAATTCTCGGATGGTGGTCGACTTTCCAGCCTTCTGGGCGGACTGATGCTTCCTACCGAGGAGAACGTGCGCCAACTGTCAGTCAAGCTGTTGCAGGACCTTGGCAATCTTCTCAACAGCGCCGGTATAAGCTCGAATCCTCCCGTTGAATTCACCGTAGACTCTACAGGAGAAATCCAGGTCAAAGGGGACCGGGTGGACAAGGAACGTATTCTTCAAACCATAAACGGAAACGAGAAAGTGAAAGAAGAAATCAGGACCACGGCAGCCATTGCCAGTCACGCTGCAGCCATTGCCGAATCATTGAAATTCCAGAACGAATACAGGGCAAGCAACAACCCCGACAGCATTGTGGCCAAGTACTCTTACCTGTTCAATACAGAACAACGGCCTCATCAGATTTCTCTCGTCTACGACGGCAGCGGCATAAACGTTCTCTCGGACGGCAAGGCGTGGCTGTCCTCAGGGACGCTGTAAACGGCGTATGACCTGCCGTGTCAGACGGACTCGAAAGTCGTGAACTAGGGCTGGTCCTGCCTATCTATTCCTGCCGTCCAAGACGCGCCGCACTGTTTCCGCCATCTCGCGTTTTGCGAAAGGCTTCATTACAAACTCGCTGATGCCTGCCGCTTTTGCTTCCTCGGGCGATACGGCTTCACTATAACCGGTGAAAAGGATTATGGGAAGATCCTTTTTCGCGTTCAGCATCCTCTTAGCGAGTTCAATACCGGTGAGCCCCGGCATCGTCTGGTCGGTGATGACGAGGTCAAGGGAATGCTGGTACTTCTCGAAAATCTTCCACGCCTGAGAAGCGCTGAGCGCAGTGGTGACGCGATAACCGAGCCGTTCGAGCATGTTCGAGACCACTTCCGCCAGGCTTTCTTCATCGTCAACGAGGAGTATATATTCCCTGCCGCGAGGGAGAACTCCCTCCTCTTCTTGCTGTTCCCACGCCTCAGCAGCGACGCAGGGAAGAAAAATATTGAACACAGACCCTTTGCCCGGCCTGCTTTCTACCGTCACAGCCCCGTTATGGCTCTTTGCTATCCCATATACTACCGCCAAACCCATACCAGTTCCCTGACCTGCTTCCTTCGTGGTAAAGAAGGAGTCGAATATTCTGTCCATCACTTCCTGGGCCATGCCCGTCCCTGTATCACGAACCCTCAGTTTGACATACTTTCCGGGTCGGAGGTCGGGAGCGGGCATGTTATCGTCCGTCACGAAAACATCCGTCACTTCGATTGTAAGGACTCCCCCTTTCTCCCGCATGGCATACGCTGCGTTCGTCCCGAGATTCATGATGATCTGCTGCATTTGGGCTGGATCGGCGAGGATCGTGTCCAGCTCCGTCTGTACCTTAAGGTCTATTCGTATGGTGCTCGGCAGCGTACCTTTAAGAAGCTTAGAGGTTTCTTTCACGAGAGGGATGAGTTTGATCGGGGTTTTTCCAGGCTCCGTCTTTCTGCTGTACATCAGGATCTGCTTGACCAGGTCTCGCGCCCGTTTGGACGCCTTCACTATCTGCTCTATATTCCGCGTGGCACCGACGTTTTCTCTGACTTCGTCGAGTGCCAGTTCCGAATTACCGAGGATAACCGCGAGCATGTTGTTGAAGTCGTGAGCGATACCACCGGCAAGTGTTCCCATGGCTTCCATCTTCTGGGCCTGTCGGAGGTGTTCTTCGAGCCTCGCCTTCTCTTCCTCCGCCCGTTTCTCTGCGGTTGTATCCCGCACGACAACGACGATTGCCTCGACCTGCTTCTTGCTATCCAGTATCGGGTTCGCCGAAATACGCCGGTAAAACAGCTCCCCGGTTGTCTTGTTCCGGACTGCTATCTCCACTTCCCGGAAGGCTTTTCCCTGAAATACCCGAAACAACGGCTCCATGTCGAGCGGTTTTTGGTCGGAGGTGAGCATTTCCACCTGCGAGAGAATCGACGAAGGGGAAGATTCTGAAAGGGAATCAGGATCGATGCCGACTTCCCTGGCCTGCGACCGCGCGACGTCATTTGCGAGCAGGACACGGCCTTCCTTATCCGTAAACCATACTCCGTCAGCCATACTGTTAATGAGCGTCAAGAGCCGGTCACGTTCGTGCGAAGCCTCCTCCACGAGTTCATGCTGCCGCACGGAACCGAGCATCAGCTCCCGGTTCATCTCAATCGTCCTCTGGCGCGCCAGCTCCTCCTCCGTCGCGTCCGCCACCTGGATCATGACCGCTTTGGGTTGGCCGTTCCCCCGATAGATAGGCCATATCGCGTAGGACAGGAATCTGTGCGCGCTCTCGGTCCGTTCCTCAACGACACAGGTTTCAGCCCGTCTGGTCCGATGGACAGCCTCGATACGGGAAAGACAGGTGCCTGCTTGGACAACCACCTGGTCGAAAGGCAGCCCTATTAAATCTTCGGCTTTTCTCCCTAAGAGGTGGGAGAAGGCCGGGTTTACATACCGTACGATATGCCTGTCACCCTCTATCGCCGCAGTGGGCAAGTGTGAATGGTCTGCCACCTGACTACACAGGCTTCGCAAGTCGGTTCCCATGCCTATAGCTCACCCCTCTGTTTCTTGTCCCAATTCTTGCCCCCGTTTTTGATTCGCCCCGTCCATTGGTTCGGGAACGGCTGTGATGAGACCGCGATAGCCCTCCAGGCGATGTTGCCCTATGACCAGACCGCTCGAGGTGATTTCATATTCCCGGATGTCCTTGCTGTGGCTGCTTCCTCGCATCTTCACTATGAGAAGGATTTTGCTAAGCTGGCCCTGCAACTCAATGTAGCCGAGCCGGATAATGTCGTCGGCAAGGAACGAAACCGAGTAGCTGCTCAAGGGGAAACCGATAGCCGATTCATCCGCCTCCACTGTGCTCAGGACGGTCGCCCCGGCAACCGTCATAGCCCTTATTATCCTGTAGATAGATTCTCGAAAGTCGGCTCTGAACTCCGGGGCGAGGGCCAGCTCCATGCCGGAAAGAGAATCGATCACTACGCGCTTGGCCCCGGTCTTCCGAACTACTTTAAGCACTTCGTATAGGATTTCATCAGGGCAAAGGTCCATTGCCCGCAGTTGGATCACGGAAAAGCTTCCATTTGTTTGCGCGCTTTGCAGATCAAAATTGAAATCTTTGGCTCGCTGCGTATAGCCTTGCGGGTATTCTTCAAAGACGAGTGCAGCGCCCGGCTCACCCCGACGGATTCCCTCTGCGAGGAATTGGATCGCCAGGACGGATTTCCCCGTTCCCGTACTACCTGACACGAGTATACTGTTGCCTTCGGGCACTCCGCCACCCATCATTGCGTCCAACTCGGGAACCCCCATGGAAAGGCGCTTTGTTGAATGAGGTTGCTGCTTCTCGTCAGAAAGGCCGAGGAAGCGTGAAAAGGTCAGCAGGCCGGAGCTGGTGATACGAAAGATGTGCATGCCGGGCACCGCTGCCTGCCCGCGAAGCTTTCTTACCTGTAATTTCCTCACAACGGAATTCCGTTCCTCATCCTGGTATAGCCACAGGATGCCGTCGGCCACGGTGAACACCGGGTTGCCGAGCAATTCCCGATCATTGTATTCCCCGAGCAGAAACGTGGTCGCCTGCCAACTGCTCAGATGCAAGGCCAGGTCCTGTACGAAGGCTTGCAGCTCCATTTCGCTCGTGCCGAGTTGGGGCCTTCGCACGACCGTTTGGAAAGAGTCCACCACCACGATCCCGGGACTTACCATCTCCACCTCCCGGGCGATTTCTTCCAACACCGCTTGCAGATCCTTCTCCTTCACGATTTGACTGAGATTCATGAAACGAATCGAATTGTTTATTTTGCTCTGATCAAAGAACGTATACATCTGCTGGTATCGCATCATCTTCAGGGGAGGTTCGCCGAGGACGGTGAAATAGAGCGCAGGTGCCTCCGGGGTAGCATTCGCGAAGACAATTTGATGCGCAAGCGTTGTCTTCCCCGTTCCGGGACCCCCTGCAATGATGTTAAAGGAGAACTCCGGGAGACCGCCGCCGAGGATCTCGTCGAGGCCCGGAACGCCGGTCGACAGTCTTCGAATAATTACCTTGTCTTGTGCACTCATGATTTTGTCTCCATTTCAGAATTCATATCCGTGAAAGGCACATCAGGCCACACATCGCGAACCAGACGCAGCGTTAAAGCCAATCCAATGAAGGAAGCAAGCAGCCCGAGCAGATGTGCCACAAGGACAACGCCTTCTCGTTGACGCTCGTCCGCATCCTGCTGCGGTTCTTGAGCAATCGAGAATTCCAATGTTCCGTCTTCCTTGACATGCATCCTTCTGAGCGATGGTGCTTCCTTCTGGGCAAGTGTTAACGCGCGGGAGATGAGGGACCTGTATCCGGCAGCACCAGCAAGAGTCGACAGAGATTTGCGCAGTTTCTCGCAGACACCAAAGGCTCCGTGATTTCTCTCGGGTAGTTCTTCGGCTGGGGCCTCTCGCGTTATTAACCACAGCGCTAAGGTTCGGGTCGTTGAGATGGCTGGGTCTTTCATCTGAACCACATCTCCCCTAGTTGTGTTGAAAAAGGTTACCAACTTTCTGGCATTGATTATGAAAGAGTATAACAGCCTGTCTCAAGAAGATAAAGCGAAGAGATATTTACCTTAATCCGTAACGAACCACTCCATTTCCCCTGACCTGGAGCATCCTGCTGCCATCCATTCTACGAGCTGTTTGAGAGTACAACGAGCTTCCTCCTCGCTTCCTGGAATTGCACCTCCATTTAGTGGCAGGTCAGACAGGTCACATAAGGTACAATTTAAGAGACACTTCCATAAAAAAGGGACCTGCATGTTCTGCAAGTTCCTGATATTACTTAATTGCGGGGGGGCAAGATTTGAACTTGCGACTTTCGGTTTATGAGGCCTATTTAAGCACATTTTGAAGGCCCTTGATAACTGGTCTGATTTCCCCTAACATGATGGAATTTTACACATTGTCGCAAACAGTAATGCCGGCACCGAGGCGGTGCGGAATTATCGTGAGGGCACATTCCCGGAGGCGGACAAAATCGGAGCTGCTGCTGCAAGGCGCGATGTCTGGGTAAGAGACATTGCCTGCTACTGCTGCCCACTGGCTTGCAAAAAAAAGCGGAGTTACCAAAGGCAAATACGGGGGTATGGTCCATGACGGCCCGGAGTATGAAACCGGGGTTATGCTCGGCTCGAACCTTTTGATATCCGAAATGCCCGGGTTGTTGAGAGCTATCTACAACATCGATGATGTCGGCCTGGACCAGATCTCGACTGGAAACGTTATAGATTTTCTCATGGAAGCCTATGAAAAAGGAATGGTAGATCGCCAATTTCTGGACGGGATCGATCTGAAGTGGGGAAGCGTCGATGCAACGTTGGCTATGATCGAGAAGATCGCCGCCCGGGATGGCGTGGGCGATCTCGCATCCAAAGGCGTGGCGGCCCTTTCCCGGCACATCGGAAAAGGTAGTGAAACGTTTGCCATCCAGGTGAAAGGTCTCGAGCTGGCCGCACACAATATCCAGGCGAATCCGCCCAGAGGTCTTTCTTACGCTACTGCCGAGAGGGGCGCCTGCCACCTGAGCGGGGACACCGTTGAGATGCAGAACAAGCGGGCCATGTTCGATTCCATAGGCCTGTGTCTCTTCCCCACCTTTGAACCCGCGCTGGAGCAACCTGTGCTCTCCTTGCTGAGCGCGATAACCGGCCGCGAATACGACAAGGCCGAGTTTTCGAAAGCTGGCGAAAGGATTTTCAACCTGGAGAAGCTTTTCAATTATCGCGAGGGCTTCCGCCGTCAGGATAACCGGCTTCCCGACCGCTTCTTCCAAGACGCTTTTACAGTCGGCCCGAAGAAGGGCTCGGTGCTCGACCGGGCCAAGTTCGACGCCATGCTCACACAGTTTTATAAAGAGCGGGGCTGGGACCCGGAAACCACGGAGCCTGGTCCGTCCAAACTGGAGGAGCTCGGTCTTGTCTCCCTCTAATCAATGATTAGGGCTGGAACACTTAAATGAGGAGAAGAAGCATGAGAAAAAGCAGATTCTTTTTGACGAGTTTTACGGCTGGTCTGCTGGTTCTAATTAGTCCTGTCTTTGGGCGGCCGATCTGCAGATCACACGAAGCGGCTCGCAGCCTTCAAACAAAGGGCAGCCAGAATACTTCACCGGTAGTGTACGGATTGGTCCCCTGTTCAAGGCGAACGACCCGTTGCGCCCGTCCGGCTCCTACGTCACGTTCGAGCCCGGCGCGCGCACTGCTGGCACAGCCACCCGGTCAAAAAATAGATTCGTTCCCGAATTAAGACAATCGGAAGGGATTGTTTTCCTTGCCTTTGCCCGACCCCTGAATGTCAGTCGTCCGCCCGATCAGATGAAGTAGGCATTCATGACATACTGTTGCATCATGCGATGAGTATTGAAGAACGACCCGTTGAGGGCGATACAGTGGCGCATGATGTCGATAAACCGGGCATTGTCCTTGTAAAAAAGCGGAATGATTGTCCCCTCCAGCTTATCGTAAAGAGAGGTCGCGTCTTTTGAGGAGTTTGGGCCGTCCTGCCTGTGTCGCGGATCTTCCCCGATCGACCATCCGGTGACCCCTTCGATCCATCCTTCTATCCACCAGCCATCAAGAATACTCAAGCTCGGCACGCCGTTGAGGGCCGCCTTCATCCCGCTCGTGCCCGATGCCTCCATGGGCGGCTCAGGCGTATTGAGCCACACATCGACGCCGGATGTGATCATCCTGCCGAGGCTCATGTCGTAGTTGGGCAGGTAAGCGACCTTGACGCTGTCTCGCAGGGCCTCTTTCATCTGCCATATCCGGGCGATAATCTCTTTTCCGCCGCCGTCCTGGGGATGGGCCTTGCCGGAAAAAACCAGTTGCAGCGGGCCAGCGTTCTCTGCGACCTTTTTCAGCCTTTCCGGGTCGGAGAAGATAAGGTCGGGCCTCTTGTAGGCGGTTACCCGACGGGCAAAGCCGATGGTAAGGCAGCCCGTCTTCAGCCCCGTGTTCGTATCGCGGTTCACGTATTCTATCAACCCCTTCTTCGCCTCCATATGGGCGTCCCAGACCTCCTCTTTCGGGATCGAGAGGGCATAGCGCAGGCTGAAAGGGTCCTGCCGCCATCCGGGGATATACGAATCGTACAATCTACGAAAGTGTTCCGAGGTCCAGGTGGTTGCATGAACCCCGTTGGTAATCGAATGGATCACGTATTCCGCAAACATCAGACGAGCGATCTCGCCGTGCTGTTTGGCCACTCCGTTGACATAGTGACTTGAATTGAGAGCGAGCAGGGTCATGTTAACCCTCCTCTGAGGGTTTAGCAGTTCCCTGAAGTCGGATACTTCCTTTGGAATATTGAGCACACGCCGGACTACTTCCAGGGCGGAGACATCCTTTAGATCAAACCGCTCTTTCCTTTGTTCTATTACACGGGAAACCAGATCGACCGGGAACTGATCGTGGCCGGCAGGGACGGGGGTGTGCGTGGTAAATATACACTTCTCCCTGACCGCCGCGATGTCTTCGCCGGTGATCAAGGTTCTTCCCGATTTCTTCGCATGTTGGGTGAAAAGCTCGACGGCCAGGAAAGCGGCGTGGCCTTCGTTCATATGGTACCGCCGGATACCGTCATAGCCAAGGGCGCTGAGAATTCTCACGCCTCCGAAGCCGAGGATAACTTCTTGGCAGAGCCTGTATCGTTGGTCGCCTCCGTACAGGTAGTCGGTGATCCTTCTGTCTTCTTCAGAGTTTTCAGGAAGGTCCGAATCCAGGAAATAGACGGCCACCCGGCAACCTGTCACGCCCTCAACCCAATAGCACCAGGGACGGATGTAGACACGCCTTCCCTCTATCCTTACCATTGCGCGCTCGGGCAACTCCTCCAGATAGTCGTCGATCGCCCATTGGACCGGTTCTTCTACCTGCCTCCCCTCATCCAGCTTCTGGTAGAAATACCCCTTTCTATAGAGGAGTGTTACGGCGACCATGGGTATGCCGAGGTCTGCCGCGGAACGAACGGTGTCCCCGGCAAGGACACCCAGGCCCCCGCTATAGGTCGGCATTTCAGGGTCAAGTGCTATCTCCATGGGAAAATAGGCTATAACCGCCTTTCTGTTCATTTACATCCTCCGGCCTTCCTTGAAAGGTTTATTCTTCAGCCCCTTCATCGATGTGGTCACCTCTCCATCTTCAGTCCTTTCGCATATGGCTGATATCATTCCCCGCTCTTTCCGCCACCTTTCTTTATCAATCCTGACATTGAACCTTCTATTGAGTAATGATTCCACCTTGGAGATCAGGTGAGCCGTACTGGAACTTTTGACGACGTAATCATCCGATAAGACGAGAAAGGGATTGTTTTCGTCCGGGGCAAAGGCAAGGCAGAGCACGACAGGTACATGTTTGGCTACCTTCTTTATATCCGCCACAACATCCCATCTGTTCTCCCCCTTAATGCTGGGGTCGATGAGAACCAGGTCAGGTTTTGCGCTCTCGATCATCTTGACCGCCTGTACGAAATCACCGGTTGTTATGACCTCGAAGCCCCGTTCGCCCAGCTCGGTCGCATAAAGCTCCCTGATCCCCGCATTGCGGTCGATAACCACAATTAACGGAAGTTCTTTCATGGCTGGCCCTCCAGATGGCGCCGGCCCGGCTACTCACTTCTTACCCCTTGTCTTTCTTGGTGTTGTCGGACCTCCTAAGTTCTGAGACTTTTTGCCGTGCTTCTATCTGCTCGCTATCTCAATGTTGTCTTCCACCGAATCGACGCCCTCGACCTCACGCACGATTCTTTCCGCAGCCGATTTTTCCCAGGGAACCTGCACGACCCCGGTCAAGCGGACTTTCCCCCGTGCAAGGACAGACGGGGAAATGTAGCTTGAGGGAAAACCGGCTTTCGCGAGGTTCCCGATCTGGGCTCTGGCGATGCCGGCTATGCCGGAAATCGGCGAGGTGATCTTCGTGAAACTGAGGTCAAGGGCGGCCTTGTCGACCGTCGCCTGGGCGGCCACCATCGCCGAACGGGAGGAGTCCTCGGCCCCAATCGCATCGTCGAGGTCCTTTTTGCTTATGGCATCCTCCGCGACCAGAGGCTTCGTACGCTCCAGGTTGGCGCGGGCATTCCGCCAGCGCGCCCGCTGCTCGTCCGATATCCCCTTCGCCTGCTGGAGGGCGGTCTGAAAAGGCCTGGGGTCGATACGAAAGAGGACCTGTCCTTTTTTGACAAACTCGCCCTCGTTATAGTCGCGAGAGATGAGGTAGCCCTGCACCTGCGCGCGGATGGTGGTGTTGACCAGGCCATCCGTGCTCCCGGTCCATTCAGCATAGATCGGGACATCGCGCACTATGGTGTCAGTTACCTCGACCATGGGGGGAGGAGGGGCGCCGCCGGCCTCCTGATTACGGCACCCCAAGGATAGGAGAAGCGGAAGTAAAAGGGCCAAGAAAAAAATTATGTTCTTGTATATGCCGGCTGTCGCCATTTCTCTCAATCCTCCCTGGCTTATTCCCGAACACTTTTTCTACTCAGCCCGTTCAGGGCTAATAATTCTTTTCCTTTTGCGAATCCATTCGACAGATCCCAGCGAAAAGCCTTCCTCCCTCGTACTCAACGCCGTCCTGCAGGGCAAGTACGCGATGGGTTCCCCGCTCTTCGAATTTGACGCTTGTGGAGGGTGGCCCCGGTCCCGTGGCGATATAGAACCGATCGGGCGGTGAGATCTCTAGGAGATAAACCTTGATATTGACGTTGAAGCCGGCATCAACCTCAGCAGCCGTCCCGTTGGCGGAGGCGAGAAAGGGCTCCGATACGAGGGCAATTGCGGGTGCACGCGACTTTTTGCCCGCCCGCTTGCCATTGTTACGATCGTTTTCCGTACGCTTCTCCACCTATCCTATGCTTACCCCTTTTCAGTCGTTACCCAAACGACGTGATCGACAAGACCGAAACGCTTCAGAGCGGTGGACAGCATCTGGCCCAGCTTGCTCTTTTCGCCCTTGAGCGATATTCCCCTCCACAAGAGAATGACAGCAAGATCACCGGGAACGTCGCCGCTCGTGTAGACGTCCGCCTCCGCTTCATGCGATTCCTTTACCTCCCGGCAAATCGCACAGAGGTCCTCCTTCACATGCGGATCAAGACTCACGGGGGTACGAACCGAAATGATCTCCAGGCTCTTCATCTGTTCCTTCTCACTTTTCGCAATCTGCGGGGCATAAATCGTGCCAAATATGAAAGACCAGTAAATACGGTGATTTGGATTCTTCGAGGACGGTGAAGTGTGGTATAAGACACAAAATAGCTGTTTAATAAAACACAATGTATATTATACTGCTGAATACAGCATATCGTAGCAAGGAGTACCGATGATCGATGAAAAGGATTTCTTCAGGGAAGTGACGCTCAGAATCTGCGGAAGCCCGGAGATCGAGAAGGCCCTCTGGGATTGTCTCATGTATATCCGCGATTACATCCCCGCGGACGAGATATTCCTGAACGTCTATGAACCGAGTACGGGCACGTGCGAGACTATCGTTCGGGCCGATATTCATGGAGGAGAGATGGTCTCCATTAAAACCACGTTCCCCGCCGAGATTGTCCGGATCATAGATGCCAGAATCCACGGCCGCGAGAGGCGTGAACTGGTCGTTGTGGCGGATCGCGTGGGCGAACACCCCATAATGTCCCCTTTTGCGGAGGTCGTGAAGAATCAGAACGCGGCGGTAATAGTCATCGGCCCCAATCCGGAATGGAGACGGTTCGGCGGGATCGTGATAGCGAACCATGGGGACGAAAAGTACACGGAAGAGCATGCCCGCCTTTTTTTTCATCTCAGTGAGCCCTTCGGCATCGCCTTCGTCAACTATATGCGCTACCGGGAGGTTTTACGGCTGAAAGACATCCTCGCGGACGACAATAGATATTTGCAGGAGGAACTTCGCAGGGAGTCAGGGGAAGAGATCGTGGGGAGCAATTACGGCCTGAGGCACGTCATGGAGTTGTCGCGCCAGATCGCGCCCCTGTTGAGCCCCGTTCTCCTGCTTGGCGAGACGGGGACCGGCAAGGAAGTTATCGCGAATGCCATCCACAACCTTTCCCCGCGTCGGACCGGACCGCTTATCAAGGTAAATTGCGGCGCCATTCCCGAATCGCTCATGGACAGCGAGCTTTTCGGCCATGAAAAAGGGGCCTTCACCGGTGCGCTCTTTCAGAAGCGCGGCCGCTTCGAACGCGCTCACACGGGCACCATCTTCCTGGACGAGATCGGCGAGCTTACTCCCGGGGCACAGGTGAGGCTTTTGAGGGTTATTCAGGAGAAGAAGATCGAGCGGGTCGGGGGAACGGAAGAGATACCTCTGGACATCCGCATCATCGCAGCGACGCACCGCGACCTCGAATCGATGATGAGAGAAGGGAGGTTCAGGGAAGACCTCTATTTTCGCCTCCGCGTCTTTCCCATCATCATTCCTCCTTTGCGGGAAAGGCTCGGCGATATTCCCGGCCTGGTCCAGCATTTCATGACGAAGAGGGCACGGGAGAATGGGCCTGGTCGACATTCCGACCCTCGCGCCCGGCGCCATCGACAGGCTCACCAGCTATAGCTGGCCGGGAAATGTCCGGGAGCTGCAGAACGTGGTTGAAAGAGCGCTCATTCTCTCGGGAGGTAAGCCTCTGATGTTTGAAGATTTCGGCAGGTCGGAAAAACAACCTTTGGAACCTGCATCATACGGAGCGAATGCAAGCCGTGGAGAGATCGCGAGTTTCGATCAAGCAATGACCAATTACATCAATAAGGCGCTGGAAATAGCGCAAGGGCACGTCCAGGGCGAGCGAGGAGCCGCGAAGCTGCTTGGGATGAACCCATCGACGTTGAGAACGAAAATGCGGAAGCTCAAAATACCGTTCGGAAAGAATAGATGTAAACGAGGGTAAGGATTTCCGAACATCTTAGTCGAAGGCACATCCCATGTCACCCTGGGGAATCAGGAACGGAGCCAGAATCACCCATTGACTACGATAATATAGTGCATTCGGCTTGCCCTTCAATGGGTAGTTGTGTGAGGCGGGCCGGCTGCTCGCCAGTCGCCTTAGATAGGGTGGTCGCTTATGGACGGGCAGTGTTTGTGAACCTCAAAGCATGATCGAAGGGCTCTGATACGTCATCTAAACGGAGCACTCTCGGTTGAAACGTTTCTGCCCCGCAAAATACCTAAGTGGTCTATTTCATAAATACGATGACGTATTATGACGATATTTCCGCTTGCATCTGTTATCCTTGGCATATATTCTCCAAAGAGGAGGATTCGATGCCAAGGAAGAGTCCGTTCCCAATTGCTGTCCGAAGCCGAACGTGTGGAGCTTGAAAAGATGACGCGCAAATATACGTCACCTTATTATGTGGTCGTCCGGGCCAAGGCGATCCTGATGGCTGCCCAGGATATTGAGAATGATGCAATAGGACAGAAGTTGGGCCTGCCCCGGCAGATTGTGAGCAAGTGGAGGAAGAGGTTTTATGATAAACGCCTTGAGGGGCTGGAGGATCGATCCAGACCCGGACG
>MVRP01000090.1 GCA_002067405.1 Syntrophorhabdaceae bacterium PtaU1.Bin034
AGTGGATTCATGCGATTAAGTCGCTTCTTGCGCCGAAGCTTCATGAGCTTAATGTGAGGGCGTTCTATGAGGGGAGGACATTTGATATACAGAAATATTTCGGCAGATTGTAATCAGGCACTTTGAGCGTCGAGTGAGTTTTGAAGCCTTGAGTGCCTTGAGCGCTGCAAATGGTGAAATTATGAAAGAAAAAACACAAGACACGACTATCGCCAAGGCTTACTCCCAAAGGACTACGAGATCTTACATATGACTGTTCTCTACCCGCCGCTAAATCAAATGTTAAGCGACCTCTCACCTGTTCTGGCTTTTCAGACGCCAGATAAGGCTACACTTCGAGCGCCTGTTTGCCCTGTAGTGGGCACCGATCGCGGCACTATGCTCCTGGGCGTAATGGCGACTCTTATGGATGTCCTGGGTGGAGGATTGGCACTTACAACCTTCAACCCCGATTGGGCAGCGACCACCCATTTGTCGGTCCACTCCACGGGACGAGCCTTGTCCGGGTACATCGACGCCCAAGGTGAATTAAAAAAGACGGGGCGAAATACGGTCCTCGTCAAGGTAGATATTCGTCACAGGCCTAATGAACACGGCGGCCCTGCTCGTGTAGCCACGGCAATCGTAAGCTTCACACGATTTTCTCCCAGGGAACGTTCCCGCTTGTTCCGAATCGGTCCTATGGCAGGCAAGATGCCGTATTCTAACCCGGACCGCTCGAATCTGGCTCAACCATTTTATGATAAAGTAGGACTGAAGATCCTGAACGAGGCGGAGGCTGTAGTGCAGGTTGAGATAAGTGACTATGTCCGAAACAGTTTCAATGCCCTCCATGGAGGCGTTGCTGCACTTCTGGCCGACCTCGCCGGCCAGACAGCCGCGAGACACGCGACCGGAAAGCCTTTTGTGACGACCGACCTCGCCATCCATTTCCTGAGTCTCGGGCAAGTCGGCCCTTTCCGGACAAAGACAACTATGCTTCGGAAGACAGATGAGACGGTCCTGAGTCTCGTGGAGATCCTTGACACAGGAGCCGGAGATCGTCTCCTGAGCATCGCCACGAATTTGGCAAGCTTGGATGACCTCGGATAGGAGATGAAAAGGAGCGATCCAAGATGAATTATTCAGAACTTCTGACAAAAAGGAGATCGGTCAGGGACTATGAGGACAGAGAAGTCCCGTTAGAAACCCTCATGGAGATCATCAACGAAAGCTGCCTTGCGCCGAGCTCTTCCGACAGGCAACCGTGGCACTTTATCATCGTAACAAATAGGGATGTCATCAAAAGGCTTTCGGACGAGAGCAAAGGGAATCTTCTGCATGAACTTGAGCGGAATCCGGGCTTTATGAGCAGCAATTACGAAACCATATTGCGCGATCCGCAGTTCAATGTTTTCTACAATGCCCCGTGCCTGGTATTTATTACGGGTCCGAAAACGTTGCCGTCGATTCAGGCAGACTGTGCGCTGGCGGCGTCCTATTTCATGTTCTCAGCTTGTACCAAGGGGCTTGCAACGTGCTGGATCGGCCTGGGCAGGTTTATCAATGACAGGGAACTGCTGGACCTTATCGGGATGCTTGAGAGCGACGTAATTGTCGCGCCGCTCATTATAGGGTATCCGAAGCGCATTCCCGGTGTTCCCAATAGGATGGGGCCCGAAGTCCTGAAGATCGTCTCATAAAAGGGTTCTATTGTAATGCCGGGAAACACCGCTCGGGCCAACTTTAATTTGAAGAGAGATAGGACCCATGAAGCCTGATATGGAACCGAACCCGGAAAGCAGGACGTCTGGAAGCAACCAGGCGACACCGATCAAAGGCAGCATCGACGTGCATCATCACATACTGCCGTATGAATATCTTCACGCCCTCGCCCGTCTGGGAATTACCAGGAGTATAGGCGTCACCTTCCCCGCGTGGTCACTCCAACAGGACATGGAGCTGATGGACAAACTCGGCGTGCAGGTTGCCGTCGTGTCGTTCAGCGCGCCTGCGGCAAACGTCCCGGGAACCGGAAATGCGCGCTCTCTCGCCCGGCTGTGTAATGACCTTGTTGCGATGATGGTCAGGGTTCACCCTGACCGGTATGGCGCGTTCGCAACCGTGCCACCCCTCCATGACATCGAAGGAGTCCTGTGGGAATTGGACTATGCGCTTGACACCTTGAAACTTGACGGAGTCGAGCTCACGTCTAACTATGGTTTGAAGTACCTCGGTGATCCTGCGTTTGAAGAGGTTTACGAGGCTTTGAACGCAAAAAAAGCCGTTATCCATGTTCATCCCACCGATCCACCAGGTGTGCAGTTCGGCATTCCCGCTGCCGTTATGGATGCACCGTTCGACACCACCCGCGCCGCATTCAGCCTCATCTGCTCGGGTGTTATGGAACGTTATCCTGATATTAAGTTCATCCTCTCCCACGGCGGCGGAACTCTCCCTTATCTTTCCTATCGTCTCGGCAGGATGGCACCATCCACGTGGAAGTCCTTCAAACAGAATGCCCCAAAGGGCTTCGACGAGTATTTAGGCCGTTTCTACTATGACACCGCCATCGTCAGCTCCAATGCCTATCCCTACCTGGTAAAACAGGCCGGCGCGTCACACGTTATCGCCGGCACGGATTATCCTTTTGCCGGGAGCACGGTGCCGGCACAGTGCCTCGAGGCGGTCCGCACGTGTGAAGAGGTTGGCGAGCAGGAAAGGAAGGGCATCCTGAAGGACAATGCGCTCGCGCTTTTTTCAGGGCTCGGCAAGGACAGAGGTTAACGAAGTAGTTTTCGTCCCTGATCTCTCCATACAAAGACCTCCGCCATAGTCTTCATCCTAGACGGAGGTCATATTATGAGGTGGTCTGTCGATGGTGATAAGCGCCACCTTGCTTTTAAGAGAATAGTTCAATACATCATTGCCTGGCATGGAGGTTCTCCTTTTTACATCCTCTCCACAATTGTCGCAAACCCCTGTCCGCCGCCGGCGCAAAGGGTGGCAAGACCTAATGTCACATCTCTCTTCTCCATTTCATGAATGAGACTGACAACGAGCCGACAACCGGTGGCGCCTACAGGATGGCCGAGCGATATACCGCTTCCGTTGACATTCACGATGTCCCGGTTCCATCCAAGCTCTCTTTCACATGCGAGATATTGGGCTGCAAATGCTTCATTGATCTCCACAAGCTGGATGTCGTTGAGGGAAAGGCCGGACTTCTTAAGAGCCCTCTTTGTCGCAGGCACCGGACCTATGCCCATGTATGAAGGCTCAACGCCCACTACTGCGTAACTTATGATCTTCGCGAGAGGCTTCAGGCCCAGTTGCTGTGCCTTTTCTTTGCTTGTCAGCACCACCACTGCTGCTGCATCGTTCATACCGCATGCGTTTCCCGCGGTCACTGATCCGCCCTTTTTGAAGACTGCGGGGAGCCGGGCAAGCTTTTCGAGGCTGGTGTCCGCTTTCGGATATTCATCCGTATCAAAGACTTTCGGATCACCTTTTCTTCTCGGCACCCGCACCGGAGTGATCTCTTCCCTGAATCGTCCCTCCTTGACTGCCCTGGAGGCAAGCTGTTGACTCCTTAAGGCAAAGGAGTCCTGTTCCTCCCTGGAAATGCTGTATTTTTCGGCAAGGTTCTCGGCGGTCATCCCCATGCCGTCTCCGATAGGGTACTCCTGCATCCCGCGCCAAAGCATGTCAACGACCGGCGCATGCTGGAGTCTCTGGCCCCATCGCGCTGATGTGAGGATGTAGGGTGCGCTGCTCATGCTTTCCGTGCCGCCGGCGATTACAAAATCGACATCACCGTCACCGATTGCCTGGATGCCGCACATGATTGCCTGCATGCCTGATCCGCAGGTCGCCGAAATATGGAACGCTGGTGTCTCAATGGGAAAGCCCGCCTTCACAGTAGCGATACGAGCCACATTCATGTCCAGCGGCTCGAAGGAGTTCCCTAGGATCACCTGGCCTATCATGTCCTTCTCGATGCCTGCACGTTTGACAACAGACTCAATAGCGGTCACGGCCAGAGATACTGCCGATACATCCCTCAAGGATCCTCCAAATTCGCCGATAGGTGTCCGAGTCGCCCCTACTATGACTATTTCTTTCATATATCCTCCTGTAGTTTCCTTTAAATACCGGTTTTCTCTATTCAATGAAGCCACTTCATTGATTGCCATCAGCTGCATGTCGCTTTGTATCATTTGGTTTGGGGCAAAGAAAAAGGACGGTCCTTGGTGGTTAGGTCACCTAACGGCCGTCCTTGATCTTTCTTGCGTTTTCCCTTGGTCGCGAGCCTCGGGGAAAGCCCCTATTTTATGCTATGCCTTGCCTGTTACTTCTTTTTCTGGTCCTTATACCCCTCTCCTCATTTTTTCGGTCGCACTGGCGTAAATTTCCAAAGTGTCAGGGTCCAGAGAAACTTTGTACACATCCCGTGCCATCTCTATGGAGACGAGCCCGTTCTTTACGTCCATCCTCACCGCTTCAGGGTCTCTCTCCTCCGGACGTCCAACCCCTGCACCGCCACCCGTTTTAGCGACAAAAATGTCCCCGGCCTTTAAATGTTGTATTTCGTGCGGGTGTCTAATTTTAATCTGCTCATCTCCCCGCACGATATAACATTCGTTGAGACGACTCGGTTGTCCACCCTGCTGACCTTGACCTTGAGTGTGCCATCCATCACACGGCCCCATGTTCGATGAGCAATCGAGCCCCTCGTTGACCGCTTCCCAGTGAACACCGGGGGCACTGCGCCACTTTCCGGCGCCGTGTGAGTCGGTCATGAACTCGTATCGTGTGACACGCCAGGGAAATCTCACCATTTCTTCTTCTGCGTCGGCTTTTGCGACAACACCGAGGGTGCCTCCACACGCAAAGCACTGATAGCCGTCATGCCCGTAGGTCGCCCCGGCTCCGGCATCAGGACAGAACGAAACGTAGACATATAATTGTTCTGTCCTCGGATCAGGGCCAATGAACATGAGCTCATTGGGTCCGGGATGGGATGCAAGTGCACGCTGCGGAAGAGCTTGTGATAATGTTGACATAACGCACTCTATGATCTTATGGCCGACAAGCGAGGGTGCGGCCGCCACCAGAGCCCCTGATTTACAATTGGTAACGCTCCCTTCTTTGGCGACGATATGAAAAGGCCTCAGGCTCCCTTCATTGTGGTAGGCGGCAAGTGCAGGATCGAGGAACAGGAAAGAAGCGGCTAACGCCATGCTCAGGGTAGTCGGATAGCACACATTGACATAGCCCTTGACCTGCTCGTCACTCTCTGAAAAATCAAAGGTCGCTTCATCGCCTTTGATGGTCAGCGTGCACCTGACGGTGACGGGGATTCCCATCTGGGCGCCGTCATCGTCCGTCTGTGCTTCTGCGTGATAGGTTCCATCGGGCCATTTTGCAATTTCCGCCCGCACTGCTTTTTCCGTGCGAAGGATCATTTCGTCGACGCACGCAGTGACTGTTTCTCTGCCATATCTCTTGAGCAGGTCTACCGTTCTTTGTTCGGCCAATGTCGTACTGCCAACAAGAGAGCGTATCTCCCGCCGCATCATCTCGGACAAACGATTATTCGCCAGAACAAAATTGAGCACATCCTCTTTGAGCTTACCTTTTTCCACCAATTTTACTGGCGGTATATGAAGACCCTCGGCCACTGAATCGAAGGCTAAAAAATATGCTCCGGGCAGGGCACCGCCGTTATCCGGCACGTGGGTGCCCATGCACGTCCAAAACACTATTTCATCCTCAAAAAATATGGGGCGAACGAAGACCCAGTCCGGGAGATGGACAGCCCCGGCCTGAAAAGGGTCGTTAGTCAGGAATACGTCACCTGGATATATCTCCTTCTTGAAAAACTCTCGCACTGCCCGTATCTGATAGCTGCTTGAGACCAACCGGCAGGGAAATCCCTCGGGAATGGCGATAGCCTGACCATTCGCATCCCATATTCCGTAGGCTAGGTCGTGAAGCGTGCACGCGAGTACGTTCGTTGCCGTCCTTTCGATATGCTGGCGCATCTCCCTGCAGATTCTCTGCAAGGCGTGCCACGTTGTCGCAATGGTGATCGGATCAGTTTCTGCCATGGTTATGCCCTCCTCGCAATATAATCGGAAACTACACAGTCCATAAAGATGCCCTCAATATCAACACCTGCTTTGTACATGATCTTTCCCCTCTATTCCGCAATGATAAAAGAATGAGCAATCAATGATACCGTTGGCAGTCTGTTGAGGACCCAACGCCGTTCTGGTGACCATGATCATCTCCTCCACGTTCATTCTGTCGATCGTCGGATCAACATGGTCCAACGCCTCAACTGCCATGGCCATCCCTTCTTCATAGACCTGGGGATGGTCCAATGACCAGAGCCTGTTCGTTACGGTACTCACCGGCTTGCCTTCCGGCGGGGCCCGCCATCGGGGATTCAGGTCGCCCGGCTCGGTCCCGATATCACGGTAACGATAGACATCGTTGATGCCTGCCGTCTTATTGAGATCTCGCGCATGGACCTTGTCGTACCGCCGGTTGATTCCCCCTTTCCGGGACAGATGGGTACAGCCAATAACTTCTACGCTTATCGTCTTCGCCGGAAACTGCTCACCCATGCAGGTCCTTCTCCCACTCTCCTCCTAAAAACAGAAAATTGCAGTGGGCCATTGCATATCTATCCATTATTAACTAACTATTTAGTTATAATGCTCGCCGTTGATGCCGTGAGCGTAAATACTTCATATCCCGCTAGTTAGCTCATTCCTGAGAATTAACTAACCAGCTAGTTAATTAGTAATTCCGGTAAACCGGCAGATCAAGTGTCTTTTCCCCATTCTGCCGCAGAGACTCCCTCGAGCACGATCTGTCTGTAGTTTTTTGCGAGCGATGCTCCATCGATAGTCTTATGGAACATGTACCACTCGAGAAGGCTGCCGTTCTGAATGGCGTTCAGACAGTGCGCAGCCATTTCGCTGTCGACGTCCTTTCTGACACATCCCTCACGCTTCCCTTCTTCTATGAGGCCTTCGAGGAAACTCAGCAACTTTGTGTAAACGGCGATGATCCTCCGTTCATGGCGCGTTCGGCTTCCCGTCAGTTCGGCCGCGAGTGTCATGAACCCCACGCAGAAATCCCTGTAACGATAAGCGAATTCGGCAGTGATCTTGTGTAGCTGCTTGTACTTCTCTATAAAATTACCCTGGGCTTGCCCCAGTTCTGTAATCAAGCGGTCCACGTATACCCTTTCGTACTCTTGGATAATGGTGTCCAATAAGGCATCCTTGGTTTTGAAATACCAGTAGAAGGCTCCCTTCGTGACGCGAACGGCGTCGGTGATATCCTGGACACGAGTCCCCTTATAGCCATTTCGAAGGAAGAGCCTTATCGCTTCTTCCATTATTCTTTCCTTCACGTTCTCTACCACTCTATGAGACATCGTTTATCCTTATTAACTAACCAGTTAGCATGTTATCTATGGATTCTCGATCACATGCTTATTTTTGTCAAGAACAAAATACCAAAAAAATGAGTTGAGCCGGAGTTTTCCAGGTACAGCCTCGTTCCGAGACGGTGACACGCGTCCGTGAAGGCCGATCAGGCGGATTGTCAGGGACGAATGATTGGCGCCTTTCCGATCACAGCGTCTTCTTCGGCTGCGCAGGGCACTCCGCTTTTGCCGGGCATTGGGTAAGGCAGAAGTCCAGGGGCGCCTTCCTGGCGATCAGGTCGTCCCACTCCTTCGACGTCATAGCAGCGCCGTACGATACGCCCAGGCCTTTCAGGATCATGGCGTCACGCTCCCTGATGACCTCCTCGTTCCCCTGGGGATCATTGCACCGGCCGGCCCCACAGTTTGGGCAGGTCAGGCACAGCATGTCCACACCCTTAGCCGCACGGATCATAACCTCGCTCTCCGGCCTGAGGGCGGCCTTTACGGTCTGTTCGGTCTCAAGGAATTTCCCCGGCCGATCAGGGAATTCGGCCGGGCGGAACCGTAGACATAACAAGTGGTGCGGTCGGAGCGTCATTGTTTTTATAGGGTTCATTATCCTTTTCTCAACCTCCACCAAAGACAAACACGATTTCAATTTTGTCTCCGTCCTTTAGACGGAGTTCTGAATCGAGTTGGCGGCCACCTAAATAATACAATGCAGGAAGATTGAATTTATTTTTGAGGTCCCTGCCGGTGGCACCTTCCTTCAATTCCTGCGTATATAACTCGCCGCGCATACTTATCTCTACCTTGATCATTAGCTGCCTCTCAAATTACGCCAAGAATCCGAACTTCCCGGAAGGTGCGCGCCAATACATCTCAACGGAATAATTGCGACGCTTCACCAACCAGCCTGCCTTTCCCCATACCACTTATTCCTGCTGCAATGCGCGCAGGATCGCCTGCTTTAGCAGATACTTCATGTTATGGAGCTTATATTCATTATGCCGCATGAAGCACGCTTCCTTTACCGAAAGCTCCGCCGCTTCCGCAGCGAGTGCTTCGGTAATCGTTTTTCCCTTGAGATACTCCTCCACTGCGATAGCCCGATAGGGCACCGGGGCGACGCCGCCAAACACGACACGTGCATCCCGGATCACGCCGTTTTGCGTCTCAAAGCGGCTGGCTAGGCTGACGATGGCAAAATCGATGGCGTCACGGACACGGAATTTGTCATAGTGCGCCACGCCGTTTGCTTTTGGGACACGAATCTCTTTTACCAGTTCGCCCGGACCAAGATTATCACGCGCCCTCAACCTGGTAGTCAGGAATTCCTCTGCCGATAGCGTGCGCTCGGTAGTGACAACCTCGGCGCCAAGCATGACGAGCACCGGTGCGATATCCGAGGGGTTCACCGAATAGCAGGCGCAGTCCATGCAGCGCTTTGCCTCGTTGGTGGCCTCAGCGGCCTCCAGGCCGAAACTGTCCTCCTTGTCGAGAGAACGCTCGCCGAGGGCACGCTCTTTCTCACGGGCCATCTTCGGCTGTTCGATGCCATCAGGGTCGAAGGTTGTGAACTTTGAGTGGCCATTCCTGACTTCCAGAAGGGCAACGCCCAGATAACGGCACATGCCGCGCGCCGCATTGTGGCCGGCAGCAATAGCCTTGATGACACTGGCGGGGCCGGTTGTCACATCGCCGCCGGCAAACACACCATCGCGGCTGGTCATCTGGGTCTCCTCGGACACCTCGATGAGGCCGCGGCGATCGAGCTGCATCTGAAATTTCTCGCTCAGGAAGGACAGATCCGCCTGCTGCCCGACAGCCATCAGGATATTCTGCGCCTTCACCACAAACGTCTCGCGTTCGTCATACTGAGGATTGAACGCACCTTTCTCATCAAAGACGCTCACGCAGCGCTTCAGCTTCATGCCCTGTACCTTCCCGCTTTCTTCGAGAACCCTGTCGACGCCCCAGGAGGTCATGATGACTATGCCTTCTTCTCTGGCGCGCTCAATCTCCTCCTCGCTCGCGGGCATCTGCCCTTCCGCTTCCAAACAGGCCAGGGTAACGTTCTTCGCGCCCAGCCGCTTGGCGGTGACGGCCACGTCCATGGCCACATTGCCGCCGCCGGTGACGAGCACATCCGTGCCGACTTTACCCTGCATCCACTGGCTGACCTCCATGAGGAAATCAAGGCCGAACACGGTGAGGTCCTCTCCTGCAAGACCCAACAGCGGCCGTTTCCAGGCGCCGGTGGCGTAATAGACGCTGTCATACTTCTTTCCCAGGTCTACCGGATCGACATCCCTGCCGATGGTCGTCTCCAGTATGAACTTCACGCCCATCCCTGCAAGGGCGGCAACAAATCTGCGCACAATGTCCTTGGGCAACCGGTACGCCGGGATCGTGTATCTCAGCATACCCCCCGCCTCCTTCTTTTGATCGTACACGGTGACCTCGTTGCCGGCCTGCCGCAGGTAATACGCAGCCGCAAGGCCGGACGGCCCGGAACCGACAACCGCCACAGATTTACCGGTACTCGTCTCGGGCGCCGTGTAGAAAAGATCGCCGTACTCGAGAACATAGTCGCCCACAAAGCGCTCTACGCTGCCGATGGCAACCCTCTCGTCATACTGTCTGCGGTTGCACGCTCCATGGCACCAATGGGCACAGACGCGGCCCGTGATCATGGGCATGGGGTTATATTGCATGATGATGCGTGCCGCGGCCTCCAGGTTGCCCTTGCGCAGCTCCCCCATGTAGCCCGAAATATCAGTGCCCGCGGGACACTGCTGCATGCACGGCGTGGCATGGGCATGCATACCGCCGAATACGGAATGGTAGCGATTCTCGCCTTTGACTGCGTAACAGGTATCGCCGCCTTTGCGCAGGCACTTCAGGCGTCCGCCGATGGAATCAGGATAACGATAGTACCAACAGCGCACGTCCTGGCAGATGTTGCCGCCAATGGTGGCAAGATTGCGGATCAGGGGTGATGCGACGGAACGAGCCGCTTCCGCGAGAGCAGGATATGCCTTCCGAAGCAACGGCAGCTTCTCCAGCGCGCCAAGCTTGCAGCCCGCTCCGATCACGAGCGCGCCGTTGCACTCCTCCACACGATCGATCCCCGGTATGGTCTTTAAGTTCACCACTGTTTCCGGGTACTCCTCCAGAATCCTGTCCTTGTATATGCCGAGCAGGTCGGTGCCGCCGGCCATAACCTGGGCTGTGCCCCGGGATTTATTGAGCAAATCGCATGCTTCCTCAAAAGTAGCTGCATTCACGTGGTTAAAACCCTTCATAGTTCACCCCTCCCTATTTCACTTTGCCCAGCGCCTTAAGGATGACTTCAGGCGTAGCGGGATAATCGTTGACTTCCACGCCGATGGCGTTGGAAATAGCCATAAGAATGGCCGGCGGCGCAGGCGAGCCGGTGATTTCACCGAACCCCACCGCATGGAACGACTCGCAATCCCACTGGGATTCCAGTATCACCCTGTCGAACTTCGGGAACTCGTTAAATGTGCGCCACTTATAGTCGATCATGTTCCCGTTCACGATGCGGCCCGTATACCGGTCGATGATCTCCTCCTCAAAAAGCGCCGTATCTGCGCCGGCTGCGCCGAAAGAGCCTTCCATTTGCATCTTCAGATTGATCGGGTCGATGATCTGGCCGACATCAGTGCCCTCCAGCGCCGAAATCAGTTTCGCCTCTCCGGTGTCAAGATTCACCTCAACCTCCGCGAAGTAAATGGCAAAGTTCGGCTTATCGAAGTTTTGCTCATACACGCCCTCTCCCGTAATAGTGACCTCGGGGGTGCCGGTTATGGCGATCCACGGCAGCCGCATCCCGGGATTTCCTTTCGGAAACACCGTGTAGTTTTCGGTATCCAGTTCCTCCGCTGGCAGGTGCAGCATCTCCGAGGCCTTGGCCAGCAGCTTGTTTCGGGCGTCATTCGCAGCACGCACGCATGCAGTGCCGATGGTGACGGTCCCACGGGAACCGATAAGGCCAGCGTCGTAGCCCGTGTGATGCGTGTCCGCGTCCACGACCTGCACTGAGTCGAAGGGCACCTTCAGGACCTCGGCCACCATTTTTTGGGCGCCGTGGCGCTGCGCACCGCCGGTTTCGCCGATGCAGCATTCGATGGTCACACTGCCGAACATGTGTAGTTTGACAAAAGCTTCAGTGGGGTCTTCACCGATATCCGCATTGCCGTGTACACCCACACCTACGCCGATCGCCTTATTCCCCTTGACGGAGGTGGGGACCTCCCATCCCTTCCACTTGTCCTTCCACCCGAATTTCTTTGCCGCTTCCTCCATGGCGGGCACGTAATTGACCGATTTGACGTCCCACCATTTGAAATCGCGCCAGATATAACCGTCGCCTGCGGCCACAAAGTTCTTTTTGAATATCTCCACAGGATCGAATCCCGCTTTGCGTGCGACACTGCAGACGAGCGGAATCAAGGCGCCTTTTAATTCCTGGCCCCCGAAGCCGCGTATGGGCGCGGCCGGGATATGGTTCGTCGCCACCAGCTTGCTGTCCAGGTCCCAGTTTTGGCATTTACCGAGGAAGACCTGCGCCTCTCCCAGACCGACCGCTATCTGCGCCTGGGCGTAGGTCGAGGACATGCCGGAATCAACGTACCATACGCCTTGGAGGGCGTTGATGATACCGTCCTTGCGCAAGCCCACCTTACCCCTGATCCTGCTGCCCATGCGGATCTCGTAGGTGTTGAAATGGTCCCTTTTGTCCATCATGAGCTTCACGGGACTGTTCGTGGCCTGTGCAAGCGCCGCGGCCTGCAAGGCAAGCAAGGGGATCAACTGCTTGCTGCCGTAGCTGCCGCCGGAATGGACACTCACGACACGGACGGCCGCGCCGGGTATTGAGCTTTCTGTGTTGATCTTCTGCAGATGCGGGGCCGCGCCGTTGTACCACAGCGTGAGCGCCTGCGGTCCGGTCCATTTGGCGATGGCACAGGGGCATTCCGGCGGAAGGGGGTGAGGGAACCTGTCGTAGCGATAGTAACCTTCTGCGATGTAATCCGATTCCGCGAACCCCTTCTCGATATTGCCCCTGTCGATGCGCTTGAAGGGCTCCGGGCTGAAAAACGGGTTTCCGGGGGTGAACTCATTGTTTTCAAACTGATCATAGATCCGGGGTGCCCCGTCCTTCAGCGCCTTCTCACAATCCAGAACAAAGGGCAACTCCTCATATTCCACCTCAATGAGCTTGAGTGCCTCATTCGCGATCTCAACCGAGATTGCCGCAACGAGTGCCACACCGTCACCCACGAAGCGCAGCCTGCGGTCAAGGACCCGGCGGTGTTGCGGCAGGCCGCACTTCCAGTCCGGAACCGTCTCATGCGTCAGAGCAGCCTTCACGCCGGGCAGCGTCCTCGCCCTCTGCGTATTGATGCTGAGGATGTTGGCATGGGCGTATGGGCTTTTGAGCACACGGGCGACAAGCATGCCCGGAAGCCGTATATCGTCGATGAACTGCGTCCTTCCCGTGACGATCGCATGACCGTCAACGCGTTTTACATGCTTTCCAATGTAGTGATAATCCGGCATGATCAAAACCTCCCTTTCTCCGTGACGGCATGGATCGCTTCCATGACCTGATAGTGGCTGATGCAGCGGCAGTAATTACCGGAAAGGGATTCCACGATCTCGTCATCAGTGGGGTATGGATTCTTGTCGAGCAGCGCCTTGGCCGACATGATGATGCCGGGGGTGCAGAAACCGCACTGGAATGCGGAATAGTCCACAAAGGCCTGCTGCAGCGGGTGGAGTTCGCCGGTTACGGGGTCCTCCAGCCCTTCGATGGTGGTCACGCTGCGGCCGTTGCAGTCCGCCGTCAGCACCATACAGGAGGCTACCGCGTTCCCATCCATAATGACAGTACAGTTTCCGCAGGCACCCTGGTCACACCCCTGCTTCGTGCCGGTCAGCCCCAGCCTGTTACGGAGCGTTTGCAGCAGGGTTTCTGACGGCAAAACACAACCTTCATCTTTCCCCACTATAAACCTGCGACTGACGCCGTTGATATAGACAACAACTCGCTTATCCATTGAAACGACCTCCTTTGATCGTGAATGTAGTTTCCAATTCGCACTATCTACCTGCGTTATCTGTTTAGGCCAAAGAAAAAGGACGGCGCGTTAAGTGGTCAGGTCACCTAACGACCGTCCTTGTTTTCCTTCTTGCCTTTCCCCTCGGGAGCCAGCCTCGGAGAAAACCCTATTTTATGCTATGCCTTGCTTATCAACCCTCTTCTTTCTGTTTCTTCGCTTCACTCGCAATAACCCGAAGTCCCGCAGTGGTAAAACGCCAGATGTGTCGTGCCATCCTGTCGATGCCTTCGCCCTTCAGATCAAGTTCGGGACTGACCAGTTCAACTACCTCTCTGTTCTGCAAGATGAAAAAAAATTGAGCCACCATGCACAAGGTTCCCCGGATTACGGCCTCGTGGTCCATGGGCAGCCCCATGAACCTTGAAACGACACTTCGGAACAGTCTTTCGGTAGGCCGGATCTGGAGTTTGAGCAACTCTGCAAAAGCCTCCGTGCGGGACGTCATCTCACGCATCATGATCTTGGCGGCCCAACTGTGGGGGGAATCATCCAGTATCGTATGAACAATGCGGACAAAAAACCCCTCCAAATCCTTTTGGGAGACATGGGCATCTTCGGCCAGCACCTTGAGCAATCCGAAGTTCACAAGGCGGCCATGGGCCTCGCGCAGCACTTCAACGTATAATTGCTCCTTACCGCCGAAGTAGTAATTGACTGCGGCGGTGTTGGCTCCGGCACGGCCACAAATTTCTTTGGCCGTGGCCCGCTCGAAACCCTTCTCTGAGAAAACAATACCGGCTACCTCAAGGAGGCGGCTGCGCGCTCCTCGATCGTTGGATTTCAAGAGCTCCGGGTTTGTCGAATCTTTCTTGTCCTCCATCATCTTTCTTGCCCCTTAGTTCGACAGTTATAGTTATGGGTTAGCACCTCGAATCCGGGTTTGTCAAGTTAAATTTCAAATTTACATTTCAAATTTAACTTTGAAAACTCAGACGAGAACGAGAAAATGACCGTTCGGTTGAATAAGAAATGCACATTGTCGAAGAGATAACGAGTATATGACGTAACTATTTAAATTAAATAAGAAAAAAAATATGAAAAAAAACTTGACAGGTTTATTGGGAATGAGTTAATACTAACTAACCGGTTGGTATTAATTGAGGGGTCAGTGAAAAGATCTGATGGGGAAGAGACGCAGGAGAACATCATTCAGGCAGCCTTGGAGCTTTTCGTGCGTAAGGGGTATCACGGTACGACCATCAATGAAGTGGTGAACAAGGTCGGACTGACCAAGGGCTCTTTGTATGCTCACTTTAAGAGCAAGGGGGAAATCTTATTGTTGATTA